>NZ_JBEZEV010000015.1:0-50456 GCF_040649055.1 Micromonospora sp. NPDC049060 | reverse complement strand
GTCTGTGTAGGCCCGGGTGGCGAGGGCGGCGACCTCGAAGAACCACCACCGGTCGGCGGGCCGGCGGGACCGGCCGGTGCCACCGCGCGTCGGTCAGAGGCCGATGTTGGCCTGCGGGCCGGCGTGGGTACGCAACATCGCCGGGATGTCGGCGGCGTTGTGCAGGGTGTACGGGTAGAAGCTGCTCGGGTTGAACGCCGAGCCCTTCGACTTGACCTTGCCGGAGTCCCACGGGCTGTTGACCGTGACGTTGCCCCGCTGGACGAGTTCGCCCGCCTCGACGTAGTACGGGTTGCGGACGTTCTCGTAGTAGCTGTTCTCGATGACGGCCTTGGTGAAGCCCCGCACGTAGTTGCCGTACGAGGCGCAGTTCTGCAGGTAGTTGTTGTACATGTGCAGGTTGGCCAGGTTGTCCGCGCTGGGGTTGCGGGTCCTGGTGTTCTGGAACCAGTTGTGGTGGATGGTCATCCTGGCCGTGACGTTCTCGGTCCAGCCGATGCCGAAGGTCTTGTTGTTGTCGGCGAAGTGGTTCCAGGAGACGGTGATGTTGGTGCTGTCCTTGCGGCTGTCCAGCAGGCCGTCGTTCATCCGCTGGAGCCGGTTGTGGTCGATCCAGACGCGGTTGACGGTGTCCATCTGGATGGCGTCGTAGTCGTAGGTGTCGTCGCCCGGGTCGTCGTCCGGCATCAGGGTGTCCCGGATCGTCAGGTTGCGGATGATGACGTTGTTGACCCCGGAGCCGAGGAAGAACCCGCCGCCGACGATGTGGCCGCTGGTGCCCACGCCGACGATCGTCTTGTTGGACGCCACCCGCAGTTCGGTGCCCTTCGGGCTGATGTTGATCGTGCCGGCGACCCGGATCACGTAGGGGGCCGACGCGGTGACGTACTGGTTGAGCTGCGCCTGGGTGGTCACCGTGACGGTCTGCCCGCCGGCCCCGCCGGTCACCCCGGTGGCGAACCCGTCGGGCGCGTTGCCGTAGGGCACCGACGGGGTGCCGCCCGAGCCGAGCTTGACCATCTGCCACTGCTGGTTGGTGCCCCCGAGGTCGGCGAACTGGGAGATCCGACCACCGTTGGCCGTCGACCACTCCCACACGTCCAACGCCTTACCGCTGTGCCGGTTGACGAACCGCACGAACCCGTCCGCCGAATCCGCGACACCGAAATGCTGCCGCGTGTTCGTACCCGCCGACTCCTGCGTCAACGCCGCACCATCCTCGGCACTCGCGATCTGCAACACCTTCCCGCTCTGCCGCGAACGCAACTGGAAGTAACCGTTGTCCACCGGCACGAACTGCCACTGCTGGTTCAACGTGTCCGTACGCGTCCACTGATGAATCGGCGCACCATCACTCGTCGAATAGTTCGACACATCGATCACCTTG
The DNA here is from genome assembly GCF_040649055.1 of Micromonospora sp. NPDC049060. Taxonomy (NCBI): domain Bacteria; kingdom Bacillati; phylum Actinomycetota; class Actinomycetes; order Micromonosporales; family Micromonosporaceae; genus Micromonospora; species Micromonospora sp. NPDC049060. The sequence continues at coordinate 49,069 of NZ_JBEZEV010000015.1, read as the reverse complement.
CCGCTGTGCCGCGACACGAACACGTAGTACGCGCCCGTGTCCACAGCCGCCGCCTGAACCGGACCACTAGTAACCGCCACAGCGGCCGGCGCCACGACGGCAAGCACCGCCAACGGCACCACACGCCGCCACAGGCGACGGACGGCGGTGGTCGCCGGTGCCGGACGTTGGTCGGGGGGATGGGTGGTCAGTCGCATTGACTTCCTTCCTGCGTACGGGTGGTGGTGGTGCGTGGTGGACCGCCTGGCATGCGGCTGCCCGGGCCGGATGCCAGGCGGGTCGGCGTCGGCCCGCTCTGGTTCCGTAGACGACGGCAGGGTCACGTCGACAACGGAAATTCAGAACTTTGTTTGGATCGCCTACTTACTTGGACAGTGACGGGCGACGATCTTTACAGGCGCATTTCGGTATGCGAGCATGCCGTGAGCTGCGTCGTCACCGGTGCAGGACCGGCAGGAGGACGCCGGTCCGGGCGGCGGGAGGCACGCCGGATCCGGTCGGTCCGCCCACCCGCGACGTGAGGAGGGACCGCCACCGTGACCGGCAGCGACGTCCACGCGCCGGCCCACGACGCGGAACTGGACCCGGGGACGCGCGACCCGTCCCACCCGGACGTGCCCGCCCTGGTCGCCGCCGCCCGCGCGGGTGACGGGGCGGCGCTCACCGAGCTGGTCTCCGCGCACCTCCCGCTCGTCTACGGGATCGTCGGGCGGGCGCTCAACGGGCACGCCGACGTGGACGACCTGGTCCAGGAGACGATGGTCCGGGTCATCCGTGGCCTGCCGGACCTGCGGGAGCCGGAGCGGTTCCGCGCCTGGCTGGTGTCCATCGCGTACCGGCAGGTGCAGCTCCACCTGCGCGGTCAGGCGCGGACCCGGCGCCGCGAGCAGGAGACCGACGCGGACCTGCCCGACCCCGGCGGCGACCTGGCCGAACGGACCGTGGCCGAGCTGATCCTCAGCGAGCAGCGCCGGGAACTGGCCGAGGCCACCGGCTGGCTGGACGACGACGACCGGCGGCTGCTGCGGTGGTGGTGGCGGGAGGCGATCGGCGAGCTGACCCGCGCCGAGCTGGCCGACGCGCTGTCGGTCAGCCCGAAGCACGCGGCGGTACGGCTGGGCCGGATGCGGACGCGCCTGGACGAGAGCCGGCTGATCATCCGCGCGTTGCGCGCGACACCCCGCTGCCCGGAGTTGGCCGCGCTGCTGCGCGGCTGGGACGGCACCGCCGGGCCGCTGTGGCGCAAGCGGCTGAGCCGGCACGGCCGGGGCTGCCCGCGGTGCGGATCGCACGGGCACGTGCTGCTGGCACCGGAGCGGCTGCTGCCGGGCATGACGACGTTCCCGGTCGCCGCCGGGCTCGTGGCGGGCGTCCCGGCTGCCCCGGCCGCCGGGACGTTCTGGGCCATGGTCCAGGGCTTCTTCGCCAACAAGGTCGTGGCGGGCGCCACGGTCGCGACGGTCGCGGCCGGCGGCATCGGCTACGCCGTGCTCCAGGCCCCAGAGCCGGGCGGCGTCCCCGCCCCGGCCGGCCCCACGGTGGCCGCGCAACCGTCCCGGCCCACGGGTGCGCCCACCGCCGGGTCGACCCGACCCGCTGCCCCGGTGGCGGGGGCCGAGATCCACGTCGCACCGGGCGGCTCGGACGCCGGCACCGGCAGCGCCGACCGCCCGTACGCCACGCTGGGCCGGGCCGTCGCGGTGGTACGCCCGGGCGCTGCGCGGCGGGACCCACCGGCTCACCGAGCCCCTGGTCATCACCACCAGCGGCACCGCGCAGAGACGCATCACCGTCAGCGGCTACCGCGACGAGCGGGCGGTGGTCGACGCGAGCCGGGTGCCGGCCGGCGAGTGGGCGATCACGCAGCGGGCGAGCTACTGGACCGTACGCGGGCTGGAGATCAGGAACGCGCCCGACCACGCGTACGTCTGCGTCTCCTGCCGCCACACCGTCTTCTCCCGGCTGTCGGTCCACGACAACGGGGGCATCGGCCTGCTGCTGCGCGACCCGGGCACGGTGGGCAACCAGGTGCTGGACAGCGACTTCCACGCCAACCACGACACCTCGGACGACGGCGGCACGGCGGACGGGCTGGCGTTCAAGTACGGCTCGGGCACCGGCAACCTCGTACGCGGCTGCCGGATGTACCACAACTCGGCCGACGGGCTGGACCTCAGCGAGTTCACGGACCCGGTGAGCGTCGAACGGTCCTGGGCGTACGGCAACGGGGTCGACCGGTGGGGGATCCCCGGCTTCACCGAGGGCGGCGGCAACGGCTTCAAGCTCGGCGGCGGTGACCCCGCTCCCGAGGTGCGGCACCGGGTGACCCGGAGCGCGGCCTGGGACAACGCCGGCTACGGCTTCACCGAGGCGGCCAACCACGGGCGGCTGCGGATCACGAACAGCACGGCCTACCGCAACGGCAAGGCCGGGTTCGCGTTCGTCGGCTCGCCGTCGGTGCTGCGGCACAACCTGGCCCTCGCCAACCGCGACGAGACGTGGCTCGGCGGGACGGTCGACGACGAGGACAACTCGTGGAACCAGCGGGACTGGGCGACGACGACCCTGCGCAGCGGCGATCCGTCCTCGGCCGAAGGGCCACGGGGTGCCGGGGGCGCGCTGCCGGAGACCACGTTCCTGCTGAACCGCCGCGATCCGGCGATGGGCGCCGACATGCGGTGACGGCGGGGCCACCCGACCAGGCGCAGCCGGCGGGGTGAGCCGCCGACATCGTGCGGCCGGCACCCGTACGGCCGACGGGAGGGGTTACCTTGCGCAGATGGATCTGGCGTACCTGCGGGCGCACCCGGAGCACCTGCCGACCTTCCTGACCCACCAGCGGATCCGGGAGACGCCGGTCGCCGGCGGCGACATCTGTGCCGCGTCCCGGCTGACGCTGGACGACGGGCACTCGGTGTTCGCCAAGACCTGGCCGGAGGCCGCCGGAAGGCCCGCGCCGGAGGGCTTCTTCGCCGCCGAGGCGGCCGGCCTGCGCTGGCTGCGCGAGGCCGGGACGGTCGCCGTACCGGAGGTGGTGGCGGCGCTGCCCGGGCTGCTGGCGCTGGAGTGGATCGAGCCCGGCGAGCCGACGCCCGAGGCGGCCGAGCGGTTCGGCCGGGAGCTGGCCGGGCTGCACCGGGCCGGGGCGTCGGCCTTCGGGGCCGGGTGGAACGGCTTCATCGGAGCGCTGCCGGCGGACAACACGCCCGATGACGGCCCCTGGTCGGGTTGGTTCGCGCGGGCCCGGCTCGTCCCGTACCTCCGGATGTCGGTCGACGGCGGCGCGCTCACCGGCGCCGAGGCCGGCCTGGTCGAGCAGGTCGTCGAGCGGATCGGCGAGTTCGGCGGTGACGAGCCGCCGGCCCGGATCCACGGGGACCTCTGGCCGGGCAACGCGCTCTGGGGCGCGGACGACCGGGTCTGGCTGGTCGACCCGGCGGCGCACGGCGGTCACCGCGAGACCGACCTGGCGCAGCTCGCGCTCTTCGGCGGCGCGCCGCACCTGGACCGGATCCTTTCCGCATACGCGGAGACGTGGCCGCTGGCCGACGGATGGCGGGAACGGGTGCCGCTGCACCAGCTCCACCTGATGCTGGTGCACACCGCACTGTTCGGCGCGGCGTACCGGGATGCGGTCGCCCGTACCGCCCGGTCGGCCCTGGCCGGGCTCGGGCGCGCTACCGTCGACGGGTGACCGCCGCCCCGCCGACCGACGGCGTCCTCGCCGACCGGTACGGCCGCGTCGCCCGGGACCTGCGGGTCTCCCTCACCGACAAGTGCAATCTGCGCTGCACCTACTGCATGCCGGCCGAAGGGCTGGCCTGGCTGCCCGGCCCGCAACTGCTCGGCGACGACGAGATCGTCCGGCTGGTCGGGGTCGCGGTGCGCCTGCTCGGCGTGACCGAGGTCCGGTTCACCGGCGGGGAGCCGCTGATCCGGCCCGGCCTGGCCGACATCGTGGCCGCCGTGGCGGCGCTGGAGCCGCGCCCCCGCATCTCGCTCACCACCAACGGGATCGGGCTGGACCGGCTCGCCCCCGGGCTGCGCGCCGCCGGGCTGGACCGGGTGAACGTGTCGTTGGACACGCTGGATCCGGAGCGGTTCGCCCGGCTGACCCGGCGCCCGCGCCTGGCGGACGTACTGGCCGGGCTGGCCGGGGCCGCCGACGCCGGGCTGACCCCCGTGAAGATCAATTCGGTGCTGATGCGGGGCGTCAACGACGACGAGGCGCCCCGACTGCTCCGCTTCGCCCTCGACCACGGCTACGAGCTGCGGTTCATCGAGCAGATGCCGCTGGACGCCCAGCACGGCTGGGACCGGCGGACCATGGTCACCGCCGACGGGATCCTGGCCGCCCTGCGCGGGGAGTTCGACCTGGTCCCCGACCCGGCGGAGCGCGGCGCGGCACCGGCCGAGACCTGGCTGGTCGACGGCGGCCCCGCCCGGGTCGGCGTGATCGCCAGCGTCACCCGGCCGTTCTGCGGCGACTGCGACCGCACCCGGCTCACCGCCGACGGGCAGGTACGCGCCTGCCTCTTCGCCACCGAGGAGTCCGACCTGCGCGGGGCCCTGCGGGCCGGGGCGGACGACGACGAGCTGGCCCGGCGCTGGCGGGCCGCGATGTGGGGCAAGCGGGCCGGGCACGGCATCGACGACCCGGCCTTCCTCCAGCCCGCCCGGCCGATGTCCGCGATCGGAGGCTGACCGTGGCAGAACCGACGCGCCCGGCCGACCCCGGGCCACCGGCCCAGGCACGCCCGGCCGACACCGGGCCACCGGCCCAGGCACGCCCGGCTGACACCGGACCGCCGGCCCAGGCACGCCCGCTCCGCACCGGGCCGCCCGTCCAGGACGCCGGGGCGCCGGTTACCGTCCGCTACTTCGCCGGGGCGCGGGCGGCCGCCGGCCGGACCGAGGAGACCGCATCCGCCGGGCGGTCCCTGGACGAACTCGTCGTGGAGCTGACCGACCGGCACGGTGAGCGGCTCGCCGTCGTCCTGAAGGTGGCGAGTTTCCTGGTCGACGGCGTGACCTGTCATGATCGGCAGGCACCGCTACCGGCCGGGGCCACGATCGACGTCCTGCCGCCCTTCGCGGGCGGCTGAGGGAGGCGCACACATGCTGGCGGCACTGGCGTTCGTCGCCACCATCGCGCTCATCACCGGCCTGATCCACCTCTACCTGTGGAAGCGCCTGGTGCGGGACACCACCGCCCCGGGCCGATGGCGGCGGATCGGCGGGATCACCGCCCTGGTGCTCGCGTTGCTCGTACCGGCGACCATGGCCGGCACCCAGGCGGGCCTCTACTGGCTCGCGTGGCCGGGCTACCTCTGGCTCGCCGTCATGTTCTACCTGCTGGTCCTGCTCGTGGCGCTGGAAGTGCCGATGGCGGTGGCGAAGCTCGTGCTGCGTCGCCGGGTCGCCGCCGCGGAGCCCACCGCCGCCGCGCCCGAGCCCGCCATGGTGGGCGCGGCCGGGCCGGCGGACCCGCCGGCCGCCGACGCCGTCGCGCAGCCCGACCACGACCCTTCCCGCCGGTTGCTGCTCGCCCGCGGGACGGCGATCTTCGCCGGGCTCACCGCCACCGGCCTCACCGGGTACGGCATCCGCACCGCCCTCGGCCCGCCGCAGCTCGACCGGGTGCAGATCCCGCTGGCCAAGCTCCCCCGCAGCATGGACGGCCTGCGGATCGCCACCGTCTCCGACATCCACCTCGGTCCGCTGCGCGGACGGGCGCACACCGAGCGGATCGTCGCCGCCATCAACCGCCTGGACGCCGACATCGTCGCCGTCGTCGGCGACCTGGTCGACGGCTCGGTGGCCGAGCTGGGCGAGGCGGCCGAGCCGCTGCGCGGCCTGCGCTCCCGGCACGGCAGCTACTTCGTCACCGGCAACCACGAGTACTACTCAGGTGTCGAGGAGTGGGTGCAGGAGCTGGACCGGCTCGGCCTGCGGGTCATGCAGAACGAGCGGACGGAGATCCAGGCCCGGGGCGGCGTGCTCGACCTGGCCGGGGTGAACGACGTCACCGCCGCCGGCACCGGTCTGGCGGCCCCGGCGGACTACGCGGCGGCGCTCGGCGACCGCGACCCGAACCGCCCGGTGGTGCTGCTCGCCCACCAGCCGGTCGCGGCGACGGAGGCGGCGAAGTTCGGCGTCGACCTCCAGCTCTCCGGGCACACCCACGGCGGCCAGATGGTCCCCTTCAACCTGCTGGTGAAGCTCCAGCAGCCGGTGGTCTCCGGCCTGGGCGAGGTGGACGGCACCAAGGTCTACGTCACCAACGGCGCCGGCTTCTGGGGCCCGCCGGTCCGCGTCGGCGCCGAGCCGCAGATCACCCTGGTGGAGCTGCGCTCCCGCTGACCCATAGCGCGGGCGGCCGACGTTGTCCAGCACCGGATGCTCAGGTCACGGGTGTGCGTGGCGACGGGTGGGTAATGGCGCGGGCGTGACAGGATGCGGCGTGCCTCCGTTCAGTCCCGCACCCCCCGGCGGCGTCCCGCCGTTCGTCGCGGATCTGCACATCCACTCGAAGTACTCGCGCGCGTGCAGCCGCGACCTCACCCTGCCCAACCTCGGCTGGTGGGCGCGGCGCAAGGGCATCGGGGTGCTCGGCACCGGCGACTTCACCCACCCCGCCTGGTACGACCACCTCCGCGAGACGCTGCACCCGGCCGAGCCCGGCCTGCACCGGCTCAGCCCCGAGGCGGAGCGGGACATCGCCCGCCGGCTGCCGCCCCGGCTGGCGAGCGAGGCGGAGGCGGACCCGGTCCGGTTCATGCTCAGCGTGGAGATCTCCACGATCTACAAGCGGGACGACCGCACCCGCAAGGTGCACCACCTGATCTACCTGCCCGACCTGGACGCGGTGGCCCGGTTCAACGCGGCGCTCGGGCGGATCGGCAACCTCGGCTCGGACGGCCGGCCGATCCTCGGCCTGGACTCCCGGGACCTGCTGGAGATCACCCTGGAGGCCAGCGCCGACGGCTACCTGGTCCCGGCGCACATCTGGACGCCGTGGTTCTCCGCGCTGGGCTCCAAGTCGGGCTTCGACGCGATCGCCGACTGCTACGCCGACCTGGCCGAGCACATCTTCGCCGTGGAGACCGGCCTCTCCTCCGACCCCGACATGAACTGGCGCGTCGGCAGCCTGGACGGCTACCGGCTGGTGTCGAACTCCGACGCGCACTCGCCGCCGGCGCTGGCCCGGGAGGCGACCGTCTTCGCCACCGCCCGCGACTACTTCGGGATCCGGGACGCCCTGCGTACCGGTGACGGGCTCGCCGGCACCATCGAGTTCTTCCCCGAGGAGGGCAAGTACCACGCGGACGGGCACCGGCTCTGCGGGGTCAACTGGTCGCCCGAGGAGACCCGGGCCGCCGATGGCCGCTGCCCGGAGTGCGGCAAGCCGCTGACCGTGGGCGTACTCAGCCGGATCGAGGAGCTGGCCGACCGGCCGTCGGGGCACCGCCCCGCGCACGCCCCCGACGTCACCCACCTGGTGCCGCTGGCCGAGATCCTCGGCGAGATCAACAAGGTGGGCGCCCGGTCCAAGCGGGTCGAGGGGAGGCTCCACGAGCTGATCGCCGCCCTCGGCCCGGAGCTGGAGATCCTCACCAGCACGCCGCTCGACGAGATCGGCCGGGTCGGCGGGGAACTGCTCGCCGAGGGCATCGGCCGGCTGCGCCGGGGCGACGTCCGCCGGGTCCCCGGCTACGACGGCGAGTACGGCGTCATCACCCTCTTCGACCCGGCCGAGCTGGGCGGCAACGCCGGCGGGGCCCAGGAGACGCTCTTCGACGTACCCGTGCCGGCGCAGCGCACCCCCGCGGAGCCGGCGCCGAAGCCCCGGGCCAAGCGCCCGGCGACGGCCAAGCCCGAACCGAAGCGCAAGGCCGCGCCGGCCGCGCCCCCGCCCCCGATCGCGCCGACGCCCTCGCCGCACGAGCCGTTCGAGCCGATGCTCGCCGGCATGGAGGAGGTCGGCACCGGCCTGCTGGACCGCCTGGACGCCATGCAGCGGGTGGCCGCCTCCGCGCCGGGCGGGCCGCTGCTCATCGTCGCCGGGCCGGGCACCGGCAAGACCCGGACGCTGACCCACCGGATCGCCTACCTCTGCGCGGAGCTGAACGTCTTCCCGGAGCAGTGCCTGGCGATCACCTTCACCCGGCGGGCCGCCGAGGAGCTGCGGCACCGCCTCGACGGGCTGCTCGGGCCGGTCGCCGAGGACGTCACCGTCGGCACCTTCCACTCGCTGGGCCTGACGATCCTGCGGGAGAACGCCGACGCCGCCGGCCTGCCGACGGACTTCCGGATCGCCGACGACGCCCAGCGGGCGGAGGCCCGCGCCGAGGCCGGCGACGACGATGCCGGCTACGCGGCGCTGCTGCGCAAGCAGGACCTCGTCGACCTGGACGAGCTGCTGACCCTGCCGGTCGCGCTGCTGAGGGCCGACAAGAAGCTGGTACGGCACTACCGGGAGCGCTGGCGCTGGATCTTCGTCGACGAGTACCAGGACGTCGACGAGGTGCAGTACGAGCTGCTGCGCCTGCTCAGCCCCGCCGACGGCAACCTCTGCGCGATCGGCGACCCGGACCAGGCGATCTACTCCTTCCGGGGCGCCGACGTCGGCTACTTCCTGCGCTTCTCGCAGGACTTCACCGACGCCCGGCTGGTCCGGCTGAACCGCAACTACCGCTCCTCCGCGCCCATCCTGGCCGCCGCCGTGCAGGCCATCGCGCCGTCGTCGCTGGTCCCTGGCCGCCGGCTCGACCCGGCCCGGCTCGACCCGGAGGCCCCGCTGGTGGGTCGCTACCCGGCGGCGTCCGTCGCCGACGAGACCGACTTCGTCGTACGCACCATCGACGAGCTGGTCGGCGGCCTCTCCCACCGGTCGCTGGACTCGGGGCGGATCGACGGCCGGTCCACCTCGCTGTCGTTCTCCGACATCGCGGTGCTCTACCGCACCGACGCGCAGGCCGCACCGATCGTGGACGCCCTCGCCCGGGCGAACATCCCGGTGCAGAAGCGCTCACACGACCGGCTGCGGGACCGGCCCGGGGTGGCCGCCATCGCCCGCGAACTGCGCCACGCCGACGGGCTCGACGGCTCGCTGGCCGCCCGGGTCCGGCTGGCCGGTCAGGTGCTGGCGGAGCGCTTCGCGGTGCCCACGCTGGACGGTGCCGGCGCGGTACGCCCGGAGGACGTCCGCTCGGCCGTCGACCTGCTCACCCCGCTGGCCCGCCGCTGCGGCGACGACCTGCCGCTGTTCCTCTCCCAGCTCGCCACCGGCGCGGAGGTGGACGCGCTCGACCCGCGCGCCGAGGCGGTCACCCTGCTCACCCTGCACGCCGCCAAGGGGCTGGAGTTCCCGGTGGTCTTCCTGGTCGGCGCCGAGGACGGGCTGCTCCCGCTGCGCTGGCCCGGCAGCACCCCCGACGACGACGCGATCGCCGAGGAGCGGCGGCTCTTCTTCGTCGGGCTGACCCGGGCCCAGGACCGGCTGTACGTGACCCACGCCGCCCGCCGCACCCGGCACGGCACGGAACGCGACTGCGCCCCGTCGCCGTTCCTCGACGTCATCGACCCGGGCCTCTTCGAACGCTTCGGCGAGGCCGAGCCCCGCCGCCCCCGCGACCGCCAGCTCCGCCTGATCTGAGCCACCCGTCGGGCTTTGGGTCCTTCCGGCCGCGGGTGACCGCTCAGGGGGTCAGGGCGGCCCGGTGTGCCTGTCCGTGCGGGGCGCGTCGGGCCGTCAGGCACCGGCGCGCCGGGTGGCCCGGGGCGGCATCGCGCAGGTCGGGCAGATGTCGGTGCGGCGGGCTCAGGCGGCCAGGGCGGCCAGCCAGGCGCCGGTGAGCAGGGCCGGGCCCAGCGGAAGCGGGGTGTCGCGACGCACCCTGCCGGCCACCAGCAGGACGAGCACCAGCACACCGTGCAGCAGGTGCGGCAGGAGCAGCCCGAGCGCCAGGGACGACCCGCCGAGCCAGCCGAGCGGCAGGCCAAGGACGGCGGCGAGCTTCACGTCGCCGAAGCCCAGCCGGGAGCCCGGCAGCACCGCCAGCACCACGTGGCAGGCGAAGCAGAGCGCCGCCCCCGCCACCGCGCCGAGCAGACGCCCGGGGCTACCGGCCGCCGCCGCCACACCGGTCAGCCCGACGGCGGCGACCAGCGCGGCGGCACCGACCAGCGGGTCGGGCAGCCGCAGGCAGGCCAGGTCGACCAGGGCGAGCACCAGCCCGACGGCGGCCAGCACGAGGAGCACCGGCAGGACCGGATCCGCCCCCAGGGCCGCCGCGAGCCCGGCGAACGCGACAGCACCCGCCGCCGCACCCCACCCGGCGGACGGCACCGCCCCGGCGACGCGCACCGCGCCCGGCGTGGCCCCGACGACGCGCGGCGTGGGCCCGGCATCCCGCACCGCGTTCGGCGCGGTGCCGGCGACGCGCGGTGCGTTCGGGGCGGTGCCGGCGACGCGCGGTGCGAGCGGGGCGGTGAAGTGGCGGGCGGCCCGGGGTGCGGCGAGGCCGGCCAGGGCGCCGAGCAGCGCCACGCATGCCAGCAGCCCGGTCGACACGGGCGGACGCTACCGGCGCGACGGCTCCGGCGCGGCCCCCCGGACGGGACGTCGCGGTCTCTCGGTGCTCACCACGAGGGCCACCCCGGCGACGATGACCGCGCCGCCGAGCACCACCCGCGCGGTGACCGGCTCGGCGGCGAACAACGCGCCGAGCGCCACCGCGACCACCGGGTTGACGTAGGCGTACGTGGAGGCCAGCGAGATCGGGGCGTGGTGCAGCAGCCAGACGTACGCGGTGAAGGCGACAAGCGAGCCGGCCACCATCAGGTACGCGAGCGCGAGCCACGACCGCGTGGTCACCGCGCCCAGGTCGAAGCCGCGCAGCTCGCCCCGGCCCACCGAGAGGAGGGCCAGCGCCGCCGCCCCGGCGAACATCTCGTAGACGGTGGCGACGAACGGGTCGGCGGGCATCCGCATCCGCCCGGAGAGGAAGGAGCCGATCGACCAGCAGGTGGCCGCCGCGACCACGGTCAGCGCCCCGGTGAGCGGCACGGCGTCCGCCCCGCCGGTCGGCAGCACCAGCAGCACCAGGCCGACGAAGCCCAGCGTCACCCCCGCCAGCGTCCACGACCGGGGCCGGTCGCCGGTGACCGTACGCAGCAGCACCACCAGCAGCGGAACGGTCGCCACCAGCAGGGCGGCGACCCCGGACGGCACCGCCACCCCCACCGGGCCGGACTCGGCGAGCACCACCAGCCCGTTGCCGCAGGCCAGCAGGAGGACCCCGACCAGCGCGGCCGAGGCGAGCTGTCGCCGGTCCACCCGCAGCGCGCCCCGCCCCCGCAGCGCCCGCAGCACGATCGCCAGCACCAGACCGGCGGCGGCGAACCGGGCGGCCGCCGAGCCGAGCGGCGGCATGGACTCCACCACGATCTTGATGCCCAAATAGGTGGAGCCCCACAGGACGTAGACCAGCAGCAGCGCGGTCCAGAGCAGGGCCGGCGCGGCAGCAGCCGTACGACCCGCCCCGGCGGCCGGGCCGGGCGGGGTACCCGCGTCGACGGGCGGCTGCGCACTCGGTGGAGGTGGCCTCATCGGTGGACACGCTACGGTGACGTCGGCGTCGGCGTCCCTCGTTGGTGGCCGGCCTCTCACCACTCGCACGGGAGGCGTGCATGGCGAACTACGGACCACCGGGTCGCGGGGACCCGGACCCGTGGCACGGGCGGCACCCCGACGAGTCGTACGGTCCGTCGGCCGGGTCTGCGGGGCAGGAGCCCTGGGCGGACGCGTACGGCCCACCCCCGCCGGGGCACGGCCCGGTGCCGTACGCCGCCCGGAGCGACGGCACCGCCGTCCCCTCCCCGTACGCGGCAGGTCCCGCCCCGCCACCGCGACGGCGGCGCGGGCGGACGGCCCCGGTCGTCGCGGTGCTGGCCACGGTGACGTTGCTGGTGCTGGTCGGCGGGGCCGCGGTGCTCTACCTGCTCGACCAGGACGACAGGAAGCCCGTCGCCACGCCGAGCGGGCCCGCGCCCGCGGCCCGGACCGACCCGCCGGAATCCCCGGCGGGCGCGACAGCCGCCACGCCGAGCACACCCGCCCCCGAGTCCTCCACCGATCCGCGCTTCGTCAAGGCCGGCCAGTGCGTCCGCAACGACGGGCCGGCCGGCGGCAAGCCCAAGCTGCTGATCAGCGACTGCGCGCCGCAGACGTACGAGGTGCTGCGCCGGATCGACGGGGCGACCAGCGGCGAGAAGGACGCCGCGGCGAAGTGCGCCAAGGTCGACGGCTACACCAACTGGTACTTCTTCGACAGCGAGCTGGACACCCTCGACTTCGTGCTCTGCCTGAAGCAGCGCTGAGCCACCGCACCCCTGAGGAAGAGATGACGACCTACGGATCACCCGCACAGCCGGACGACCCCTACCAGCGCCCGCCCGGCACCCCGGGCGGCCCGCCCCCCATCGACCCGACCCTGCCGGAGTGGGGGCAGCCGCCGGCCGCCGCGCAGTGGGGCCAGCCGCCGGCCAGCAACGAACCGCAGTGGGGCCAGCCGCCGTACGGGGGTGAAGCGCCGGCCACCCCGCAGTGGGGCCAGCAGGACCCGGCGTGGAACCAGCCCGCGCAGCCGCCGGCGCCGGAACCGGGCTACCCCCCGCCGCCCTCCTCCGGGGCCGGGTACCCGCCGCCCACCTCGGGGGCGGGCTACCCGCCGCCGACCTCCGGGGCCGGATACCCGCCGCCCACGTCCGGGGCCGGATACCCGCCGCCCTCCTCCGGGGCCGGCTATCCGCCGCCGCCCGGGGTGCAGCCGCCGGCGGGCCAGGGGGGCTACCCGCAGGCGGGACCGTATCCGCCGGCCGGGCCGGCACCCACGCCCGGCAACCAGTGGGGCGCCCCGCCGCCGGGGCCCGGCGGGTACGCGATGCCGCCGGCCGCTCCGCCCGCGAACAAGAGCGGTGGCAAGGTCGCGCTGATCATCGGCCTGGTGGCGGTGCTCCTGCTCTGCCCGTGCCTCGGCCTCGCCGGCTGGGGATTCTGGCAGGCCGGCGACGACGACCCGGTCACGGCCCCGACGGTGAACGCCACCGCCGGCCCGACGGGCCAGCCGACGAGCAAGCCGACGGGCCAGCCGACGAGCGAGCCCACGGACGAGCCCAGCGTGGAGCCGACCACCGCCGCACCGAGCCCCAGCAGGAAGGTGTTCGCCAAGGGCGACTGCGTGGTCAACGACGGCACGGCCAGCAAGGCCGAGCTGCGTAAGGTGCCCTGCGGCCCCAACACGTACGAGGTGCTCCTGCGGATCCCGGGTACGGCGGACGGTGACCGGTGCAAGACCCGGGCCCCGGAGGCGACCGCGAACTACGTGCACGACAACTCGATCGACATCCTCGACTACGTGCTCTGCCTGAAGAAGCGCTGATTACCAAAACTAGGGCTGTCTAGCATGGACGCTAGACAGCCCTAGTTTTGTGTCGAGACCGATCCCGGTGACCCGACACGCCGGTTGCCCCATCTACGGATGTCTAGTCCCCCAGCTAGACGGCCCGATACTGTGCGATGCGTGGATCCGGTCCGCAACCCGTACGCCCCGGGCGCCGGTCAGCGTCCCCCCGAACTCGCCGGGCGGGGGCGCGAGCTGGACGTCTTCGACGTCGTGCTGGAGCGCATCGCCCGGGGCCGGCCGGAACGCAGCCTGATGCTCACCGGCCTGCGCGGGGTCGGCAAGACGGTGCTGCTCAACACCCTCCGCTCCCAGGCGATCAACCACCTCTGGGGCAGCGGCAAGATCGAGGCCCGACCGGACCAGTCGCTACGCCGCCCGATCGCCGCCGCGCTGCACATGGCCGTCCGGGAACTGGCGCCCCGGCACCGCGCGCCCGACCGGATCGACGCCTTCCTCGGCGTGCTCAAGGCGTTCGCCCAGCGGACCGCGCCGACCGGTCGCGGCACCGCCGCCCCGAAGCTGCGCGACCGGTGGCAACCGGGCATCGACGTGCCCGCCGCCAGCGGCCGCGCCGACTCCGGCGACATCGAGATCGACCTGGTCGAGCTGCTCACCGACGCCGCCGCGGTGGCCGCCGACGTCGGCACCGGCATCGCGATCTTCATCGACGAGATGCAGGACCTCGGCCCGGAGGACGTCTCCGCGCTCTGCGCCGCCTGCCACGAGCTGTCCCAGCTCGGCGCGCCACTGATCGTGGTCGGCGCCGGGCTGCCGCACCTGCCTGCCGTGCTCAGCGCGGCCAAGTCGTACTCGGAGCGGCTCTTCCGCTACCAGCGCATCGACCGGCTCGACCGGATCGCCGCCGACCAGGCGCTCTGCGCGCCGGCCGAGCGCGAGGAGGTCGAGTACGAGCAGAAGGCGCTCGACCTGCTCTACGAGAAGTCCGGCGGCTATCCCTACTTCGTCCAGGCGTACGGGAAGGCGACCTGGGACCACGCGCCCCGCTCGCCGATCACCGCCGCCGACGTACGGGTCGCCGCGCCCGAGGCCGAGGCCGAGCTGGCCGTGGGCTTCTTCGGCTCCCGCTTCGAACGGGCCACCCCGGCCGAACGCGAGTACATGCGGGCCATGGCCACGCTGTCCCTGGTGGAGGGCGAGGCGGACGGCGGGGGACGCGACGACATGGACGCCGCCGTGCCGACGGCGGAGATCGCCCGGGCCCTGGGGCGCAAGCCAGCCAGCCTCTCCCCGGCCCGGGACGCGCTGATCAAGAAGGGCCTCATCTACTCCGGTGAACGCGGCACGGTCGCCTTCACCGTCCCGCACTTCGGCCGCTACCTGCGTACCCAACCGGCCTGACCGGCCGCGACGAGCCGCGACGGGCGTCAGACCTTGGACCAGGGCGGCGGGAAGAGCACCTCGCCGCGCGGCGGCGGACCCTCGCCGCTCGTGGCCGGCGGCAGCACCAGCGCCTGCCAGGGGTCGCCGAGACCCGACCAGGGGCTGGTCAGGCCCATCCGGTCGGCCCGGCCGAAGCCGAATCGGTGGTAGTAGCCCGGGTCGCCGAGCACCACCACCAGCCGCTCGCCCAGCTCCGTGGCCGCCTCGATGGCGGCCTGCACCACCGCCGTGCCGAGCCCGATCCGCCGCCGGTGCGGCGCGACCGCCACGGGGCCGAGCGCCAGCGCCGGCGCGGTGTGGTCGTCGGACTTGACCCGGACCCGGGTGAGCAGGGCGTAGCCGACGACCTCGCCGCCGTACTCGGCGACCATCGCCAGCTCCGGCAGCCAGGCGTCGCTGTCCCGCAGCTCCGCGACCAGCCCCACCTCGGGCGGCGTGGTCACGTCGGGGCGGGCGAACGCGCCGGCCAGCACCCGCCGGACCGCGCCGGTGTCGGCCGGGTCCTCAGGTCGCAGCCGCAACGTCGTCACGCGGGGCACGTTACCCCTCACGGGCCGTCCATCAGCGACGGTCGCTCGAATCGGCGTGGCGCGAGGTGCACGTCCACCGATCCGGATCGGCGGTTGCGGGGGTAGCCGGGCCGGCGACGGGGTATGACTGACCCATGAAACCCGTACGTTCCCTCGCCCGCGCCATGCTGAGCGGCATCTTCGTGGTCAGCGGGTTCACCAACCTCCGGAACCCCGGGCGGCTGGTCCCGGCCGCGAAGCCCGTGACGGACCGGGTGACTCCGCTGCTGGAGAAGACCGACCCCCGCATCCCCACCGACACCGAGACGCTGATTCGCGTCAACTCGGCGGTGCAGGTCGGCGCCGGGCTGATGCTCGCCACCGGACGGTTCGCCCGGCCGGCGGCCCTGGTCCTGGCCGGCACGCTGGTCCCGGTGACGCTCGCCGGGCATCCCTTCTGGAACAACGACGACCCGGCGGCGCGGCGCAACAACCAGATCCACTTCCTGAAGAACCTCGGCCTCTTCGGCGGGCTGCTGCTCGCCGCCGCCGACACCGGCGGCAAGCCGGGGCTGCGGTGGCGGACGGGCCACCGGATCGGCCACTCCCGACGTTCCGTGCAGCGAGCCGTCCGTACCGCCCGCAGGGAGGCCCGAATCGCCGTACGATCGGCAGCGACGGCCCGTCGACTGCCTGGCTGACCTGCGTCGATACCTCCCCCCGCCCGGGCCTTCACGTGTCAACGCCGCGAATCACCTGAACCACCCGACAGGCGTTAACGCGGTGGAAATGTCAAAAACATGTGTGGGATCGGACACGGTCGCATAACGCGGGAGGCATTAACGTGAGGCGCCGTTCTAGGCTCCGTGCAGGACCTGGACGGGTAGGACGACCTTGGTACGGGGGTGGCCACGCCATGCCGGCGACCGTCGGAAGACGGGTGGACCGCCTCGCCCCAGTCCGTCGCGTAACGCGTGGGATCGATCGTAGGACAGTCGTACGGGCTGGCATCGTGGCCGCCGTCGCCTATGCCGCATGGCTCGCCATCGGTGCTTTCGGGCGGCCGTACAACTTCTTCGACATGAAGATCTACCACGGCGCGGTGGTGTGGTGGGCGAGCGGTCACGAGCTCTACGAGTTCATCGCACCCGGCACCACCCTCGGCTTCACCTACCCGCCGTTCGGCGGCCTGGTGATGCTGCCGATGGCGCACCTGCCGGTCGAGCTGGCCGGGATGGTCAACGCGCTCGCCAGCATCGCCGCCCTGGCCGTCGTGCTGGCCGGGCTGCTCCGCCCCATCGTCGACCGGCTCGGCTGGCCGCTCTGGTTCACCGTGGGGATCGCGACGCCGCTGGCGGTCGCCATCGAGCCGGCCCGGGAGACCCTCGGCTACGGCCAGGTGAACCTGCTCCTCTTCGCACTGATCATGGCCGACCTGATCGGCCTGCGCTGGCGGGCCCGCCGGGGCACCCACATCCCCCCGACCGACGGCCCGCTGCTGCGCTTCGTCTACAGCGGGGCGTGGGCCGGCGTGGGCATCGGCCTGGCCACCGCCGTCAAGCTGACCCCGGCGCTGTTCATCGCCTACCTGATGATCACGCGGCAGTGGCGTGCCGCGACCACCGCGATCGGCACGGTGATCGCGGTGACCGTCGGTTCCTTCGCGGTCGTCGGCACCGAGTCGCGGGCCTACTTCGGCGGCGTGCTCTGGCAGACCGAGCGCGTCGGGGCCGCCGACATGACGCCCAACCAGTCGCTGGCGGGGCTGCTGGCCCGGCTGTACGACTCGATCGAGACGCCCGGCCTGCTCTGGCTGGCGTTCTCGGTGCTGATGCTGGCGGTCGGCCTCTCCCGCGCTGTCAACGCCCGCGCCGACGGCGACGAGCTGACCGCGTTCACGCTGGTCGGCCTCACCGCCAACGTGATCAGCCCGATCTCCTGGACGCACCACCTGGTCTGGGTGATCCCGGCGATCATCGTGCTGGCCGACGCGGCCGTACGCCGTCGCGAGGCCAGCCGCGGGTTGGCGCAGCGGGCCGGCCAGGGAGGGTACGGCGGGCCGCCGGGGGTGACGGGGCTGCGCCCGCCGATCTGGTACCCGACGCTGACCGGGCTCCGGCACGGCGTCGCCGCCGTCGGGCTCTACCTGCTCTTCCTGGTCTCCCCGATCTGGCCGTACGAGCACCAGCTCCCCGAGGTGTCGCACTACCAGGACGGCCTCTTCGGCGCCCTGATGGAGAACTCGCTGGCGCTGGCCCTGATCCTGCTGGTCGCCGCCCTGCCGTGGCGCCCCGGCGCCGAGCCGGCCTTCTACGCCGACCGGTTCGGCCGGCAGGCCGCGCCGAGCCTGCGCCGCTGACCGGGTGGGCCGCCCCTCAGGGGCAGTTCACCCACTCCTCGGTGCCGTCGGCGAAGACCTGCCGCTTCCAGATCGGCAGCCGCGCCTTGACCTCGTCGACCAGTCGGGCGCAGGCCGCGAACGCGGCGGCCCGGTGGGCGGTGCTGACGGCCGCCACCAGGGCCGCGTCGCCGATGGCGAGCGGGCCGACCCGGTGCGACACCGCGACCGCGTACACGTCCGGGTCGGCGGCTATCTCGGCCGCGACCTCGCGCAGGATCCGCCCGGCGCTCGGGTGGCCCTCGTACTCCAGGCTGGTCACCGCCCGGCCGTGGTCGTGGTCGCGGACCACCCCCTGGAACGAGACGACCGCGCCGGCCCGGCGGTCGGCGACCGCCGCCTCGTGCGCGGCGAGGTCGAGCGGCCGGTCGGTGACCTCGCCGAACGTCGTGGACCGGCCCGACGCGTCGGCCGTCGGCGTGGTCACCACGCACGCTCCCCGGGCAGCAGCGGCAGCGGTACGACCGGCACCCGGTCCCCCGGCTCGCCGGAGGTGCCGGGGCGGATGACGGCGAACCCGTCGGCGCCCGCCAGCCCGCGCAGCATCGCCGAGCCGACGTGCCGGACCGGGTGGGCGGTGCCGGCGGTCCGGTCCAACCGGACCAGTGCCAGGTGGGTGTACCCGCCCCGGCCGCGCACCGGCTCGGCGAGCGTGGCGTGCGGCAGCACCGGCATCGGGCGGCCCGCCAGGCCGGCCAGCAGCGGGGCGACAAGCGAGACCAGGGCGACGATGGCGGACTGCGGGTTGCCGGGCAGCCCGGCGACGAACCGGACCCGGCCGTCGGCGTCGACCAGCCGCGCCAGCAGCATCGGGAAACCGGGCCGCACCGCCACCGTGTTGACCACGTAGTCGGCGCCGAGCGCCTCCAGCGTGGGATGCAGGTGGTCGACCGGCCCGTGCATCGTGCCGCCGGTGGTGCACACGAGGTCGGCGGTGCTCAGCGCCGCGCGCAGGGCGGCCACGTGCGCGGGGAGCGTGTCCGCCACCGGTCCGACCACGTCCGACGGGCGGACCAGGCAGCCGTACCGGCGCAGCCAGGCCGGCACCGCCGGCCCGAGCGCGTCGCGCACCCGTCCGGCGCCGGGCGGGCCGGCGGTCAGCAGCTCGTCACCGAAGACCAGCAGCGCGGCGCGGGGCTGCCGCCGCACCAGCAGGCTGTCGTGCCCGCAGGAGGCGGCCAGGCCGATCAGCGCCGGGTCGACCGGCGTGCCGGCGGGGACCAGTTCCTCCCCGGCGTACGCCTCCTCGCCCGGCTCGCGCCACTCCGGCGCCGGCCGCGGCGTGCCGTCGACGAGGCCCTCCGGCGTACGACGGGACTCCTCCACCCGCAGCACGGATGTGGTGCCCTCCGGCACCATCGCGCCGGTGGCGATCTCGACGGTCGTCCCGTCGTCGGTCAGCGGGGCGGGGGTGCCGCCCGCCAACACCCGCCCGACCGGCCGCCACGGCCCGGTGCCGCGCACGGCCCAGCCGTCGACGCTGGAGGTGGGGAAGGCGGGCAGGTCCGTACGGGTGGCCAGCGGCTCGGCGAGGGTGTGCCCGTCGATCTCGGCGAGCGGCCGGCTGACGGCGGGGAGCGCGGCGGCCAGGCCGACCGCGTACACCCGGGAGCGGGCCTCCTCCCAGCCGGCGGGCGGGGGCGCGGTGGCCGGCTCGGCGGCCGGGGCGGTTTCCGTGCTCACCGGCCGAGCCTAACGGTGCGGCATGCCGGCCGCGCCGTCAGCGGCGCCGCGCCCACCGGTTGGTCGCGGCCCTCCCGCGTCGTCAGTGGTCGCCGCCGCGGAGCTGGTCGACGGCGTGGCGGAGGATCGGCCCGAGCACGGCGAGGCCGTCCCTGGCCCCGCCGGTCGACCCGGGCAGGTTGACCACCAGCATCCGGCCGACGACGCCGGCGAGCCCCCGGGAGAGCGCGGCGGCGGGGACCTTGTCGCGGCTGTGCGCCCGGATCGCCTCGGCGATGCCGGGGACCTCGTGATCGAGCAGCGCCCGGGTCACCTCGGGGGTGCGGTCGGAGGGGTTGATCCCCGTACCGCCGCTGGTCAGCACCACGTCGATCCCGTCGGCCAGGGCGGCACGCAGCGCCTCACCCACGGGCTCGCCGTCGGGCACCACCACCGGCCCGTCCACCTCGCAGCCGAGGTCGCGCAGGCCCGCGACGAGCAGGGGGCCGCTGGTGTCCGCGTACACCCCCGCCGCGGCGCGGTTGGACGCCACGACCACCCGGGCCCGGATCACGGCCGCTCCTGCGGGCGGACCCACAGGCCGGTCTTGCCGCCCTCCTTGCGCAGCACCCGGACCGCGTCGACGCTGGCCGCCGGGTCGACCGCCTTGACCATGTCGACGAGCGCCAGCCCGGCGACGGCCACCGCGGTCAGCGCCTCCATCTCCACGCCGGTGCGGTCCGCCGTCCGCGCGGTGGCGGTGATCTCGACGGTGTCGTCGGTGAGCGTCAGGTCGACCGTGACGCCGTGCAGGGCGATGGGATGGCAGAGCGGGATCAGGTCGGGGGTGCGCTTCGCGCCCATGATGCCGGCGAGGCGGCCGACCGCCAACGCGTCGCCCTTGGGCAGCCCGTCGCGGCGCAGCAGCTCGACGACCTCGGGCGTGGTGCGGAGCCGGCCGGCGGCGACGGCCAGGCGGCCGGTGACCGCCTTCGCGGAGACGTCGACCATGCGGGCCGCGCCCGCCGGATCGACGTGGGTGAGCTGCGCGGGTTCGGTCACGCTCGCGAGCCTATCTTTCCGGTACGGGTGCACGGGGGTCACCGGCGCGGGCACGCCGGGCGACGACGGGCCCGCACCGGCTGAACCGACGTCCCTTTCGATCGCGCGACGGCCGCGACTCCTCGCGAGTGGGCACCACCCCTGTCGCGAATTCGGAACGCGTTTCCGGCCCGTTGTCCCGCGGCCGTTTCCCTCCCACTTCATGGACCGGACCGATAGCTCGCCCTTCCCGGTGGACGGTGGCTCGGGATGACGTCCCGTAACGACGGGACGTCATTGACTCCGCAACGCCACGGAAGCGATCATCACCATCGGGAGAATCTCCGGGCGCATCGATCGGGGCGGCAACGGGCAACGTACGGAGTGCATCTTGCTCCGGTCGTTCCGTGACCTCGTCGGGGCGGCGGCAGGCGGTGAGCGCTGACGGAACCACCCGGGCGGACGGGCGTACCGGCACGGAAGCGGTGGTCTAGACCACGCGATGTGCCCAGGGCACGCGCCACGACCCGGTGTCACGTCGTCGGCCGCTGCAAACTGCACCGTCGTGTCCGATGCGCCGACGCCGCCACCGGTTCATTATCTAGCGTTAACCGGAAGTCGATAGACACACAGCACTGAGTTCCCGGCCAGAAGCAGAAAGTCACGCCGCAGGGCACGGTTCTCATCCATTGCCCATAGTCACATATATCCCTCCATAATTGGCCGAACCGCACTTAGGCTGTCGGCGTCGCGGAACACAGCCGCGCAAGGGCCAACGCGAAACCGGGGAGGGATAGCGATGTCGGCACACGAGTGGAACTGAGGATTGTGGCTGGCGCGTGACCGCGGGTAATCTTGGCGTGCTTTGCAGTCGGAAGCAGTCGGGATGCCGTGACACGACCGAACGTGGGCAAGACAGAGGCCGAGCGGCGGCTCACGCTGCACGTCGGCCTCGTCTGCGTTGTGGCCGCCATCGCGGCCGCCCTGTGTCTCCGCGAGCTGACCCGGCTGGACTGGTCACGCAACCACCTGACGCTCTCGCTCACTCTGGTCTGCCTGGCCCTCCTCGCCATGACGATCAAGTGGCGGATCCGGATCCGCGCGACGGTCCACGCGATCTCCTGGAGTGAGACGGCGATCATCCTGAGCCTGGCGGTCGCGCCAACTCCGCTGGTGATCCTGACCACCGGCATCGGGGTGGCGATAGCCCAGTACCTCGCCAAGCTCCCGCCCCTGAAGGCCGCCTTCGGAGTGGCCAAGACCATGCTGCTGGCGGTGGGCGGCGGAGCAGCCCTCCACGCGACCGGAGGATCACCACCGATCACCGACCTGTGGCCGGCCCTCGGCCCGATCGGGGTCGCCTACGCCGTCACGGTCGTCCTCGACGAAGTGCTGACCCTCCCGGTCATCGCACTCGCCACCGGCACCCGGCTCAGGCAACTCTTCCGCGAGGGCCTCGGGCTGCGCCTGACGAGCGCGCTGGCGCGCTTCGTCCTCATCGTCACCACGCTGTTCATCCTCCACGGGGACCCCCGGCTCCTGCTGGCGGTGCCGCCCCTCGTACTCAGCCTCCACCTGCTCTACTCCAACCAGGTCAAGGCCCGCACCGAGCAGCAGGCGTGGCAGCGGCTGGCCCGCACCACCGACGCGCTCAACGTGGTCGACCTGGACAAGGTCCTCACCACGGCGGTCACCCAGGCCGCCGAGCTCTTCTCCGCCGACGAGGTGGAGATCGAGCTGCGCGACGGCGGCCGGACAGTACGCGGCGGTGCCGTCGCCATCACGTACGACGGGCCGGCCGGCGAGCCGACCGCCGTGGACGGCACCGTGGTCCCCGCCGCCCTGGAGGGGCACGACCGGACGGTCGACGTGGGCGTACTGCGGCTGCGGTTCCGGGGGCCCGTGCAGCTCTCCGAGCGGGAGCAGTACACGCTGCGCACCTTCGCCTCGGCGCTCTGCACGGCCGTGCGCAACGCGCAGGCGTACGCCGAACTGGCCCGGGTCGCCGACGAGCACGCGTACGCCGCCACCCACGACGCGCTGACCGGGCTGGCCAACCGCCGACACCTGCTCGACCAGGGCACCGAACAGCTCGACACCCGGCACGCCGACGGGGTGACCGCGCTGGTGCTTATCGACCTCAACCACTTCAAGGAGGTCAACGACACCCTCGGGCACGCCGCCGGGGACCACGTCCTGGTGCAGGTCGCCGAGCGGCTGCGCGACGCCGCCCAGGAGGGGGACCTGGTGGCCCGGCTCGGCGGCGACGAGTTCGCCGTACTCCTGCGGGGTCTGCCGGCCCCGGCGGTGGCCGCGCACCGCGCGGAGACCCTGCTCGCCACGCTGCACGAGCCGTTCGACCTCGACGGCATGCGGATCAGCGTCGAGGCGAGCGGCGGGATCGCCGCCGCACCCGCCACCGGCGGCATGCCGGAGCTGCTGCGCCGCGCGGACGTGGCCATGTACCAGGCCAAACGGGCCGGCCAGCGGACCTCGACGTACGCACCGACCCGCGACACCGCCGACCTCGGCCGGCTCACCCTCGGCGGCGAACTGCCGCGCGCCGTCGCCGACCACGAGTTCACCGTCAACTTCCAGCCCATCGTCGACCTGGGCACCGGCCGGGTCACCGGCGCGGAGGCCCTCGCCCGCTGGCACCACCCCACCCACGGGATGATCGACCCGCTGCGCTTCCTGGAGGCGGTGGAACGCTCGGGCCTGCTCCCCGCCTTCGCCGAGGCGATCCTCGACCAGGCACTACTCGCGGCGGGCAGCTGGCGGGACGCCGGCTTCGACGTGCCCGTGGCGGTCAACGTGTCGCCGCGCAGCCTCCTCGACGCCCGCTTCCCCGGCTCCGTGCTGGCCCGGCTGCGGGCCCACGACCTGCCCCCCGACCGGCTGGTGCTGGAGCTGACCGAGACGCTCACCCTCAGCCAGCTCGACGTGGTCGACCGGGTGCTCAGCCGGCTGCGCGACGAGGGGGTCCGGCTGGCGCTCGACGACTTCGGCACCGGCTACTCCTCCCTGTCGCTGCTCTCCCGCATCCCCGTGCACGAGCTGAAGATCGACCGCAGCTTCGTGACCGCCATGGAGACCTCCGCCGAGGCCGCCGCCGTCATCCGCTCCACCCTCGACCTGGGCCGCAGCCTCGGGCTCGACGTGGTGGCCGAGGGCGTGGAGAGCGAGCCGCAGCGCCGGGCCCTCTGGGAGCTGGGCTGCACCGCCGGCCAGGGGCACCTCTTCGCCCGGCCGGTGCCCGCCGGCACGCTCCTCGCGGCGTTCCGGCGCGGCTCCGGGGGCAGCCCCGGCACCCTCGCCCCTCCGCTGCACGACGCCGGAGCCGTGATCCGGCTCGCCCCGGGCCGCCGGCCGGGCGGGCGCGGCCGCACCGACCGCCACCTGCCCGCCTGACGCGGCGGCAGGCGCCAACTGCCCACCTGACGCGGCGAGGCGCACCTGCTGCCAGACTGGCCCGCGTGACCGCCGCCCCGACCGCCCGCCGCCGTGGCTGGCAGCGCCTCGACTCCGCCGCCGGCGGCCTCGCCCTCGACCTCGGCCTGTACGCCGGGTCGGCGGCGTTCGCCGCGATCACCGCCGCCACGTCCACCCTGCTCCCGCACCGGGCCTGGGGCGCCGTCGCCGCCGTCGGATACCTCCTCGCGGCCATCGCCGCGACCGGCCAGCTCCTGCTGCGGCGGCGCGACCCCGCAGCGCCGGCGGCCGGGCTGCGGGCCCGTTGGGCGGTCACCGGGTTCGCCTGGTTCGCCACCGCCCTGCTGCCGCTGGCCTGGCAGAGCATCCAACGGGCCGGCGGACGCACCGACCGGGCGCAGGAGGAGGTGCTGGTCGTCGAGGAGTCCGGCCGGCGGCTCGTCGACACCGGCACGCCGTACCTCGGGCACGACGCGATCGCCGCCCTGCCACCCGGCGAACAACTGCTCGGCTACACCCCCTACCAGCCGGGAATGGCACTGTTCGGGCTGCCCCGGGCGGCCGTCGACGCCTGGTGGACCGACGCCCGCGTCTGGTTCGCCGTCGGGACCGCGCTGGCGCTCGCCCTGGCCGTCCGCGCCCTCACCCGCGGCGCACGCCGGACCGCAGACGACCACACCGGCGCCGCCCTGCTCCGGGGCGTACAGGCCGCCACCGTCCTCCCCGTCTGCGCGCTCACCCTCGCCACCGGCGGCGACGACCTGCCCGTACTCGCCCTCTGCCTGCTCGCCCTCGCCCTCGCCGCCGCCGGACGGCCGGGCCGGGCCGGTCTCGCGGTCGGCCTGGCCGGGGCGCTGAAGCTCTTCGCCTGGCCGGTCGCCCTCGTGCTGATCATCTGGGGCCTGACCCGGCGGGCCGGCCTGCGGGTCGCCGCGGGCGCGATCGGCGTGCCCGCCGCCGCGCTGCTGCCGGCCCTGCTCGTCGACCGCGACGCGCTTGTCGAGAACGTGCTCCGCTTCCCGCTCGGGCACGGCCTGGTGACCAGCCCCGCCCAGTCGCCGTTCCCCGGCCACCTGATCGCCACCGCGCTGCCCGCCGGCCGCGCCGTCGCCGTCGCCCTCCTGCTCGCCGCCGGCCTGGCCATCGCCGTCCGGCTCGCCCGCCGCCCGCCCCGCACCGCCGTCACGACCGCCCTGATCTGCGGGTACGGCCTGCTCGCCGCGATCCTGCTGATGCCCACGACCCGCTTCGGCTACCTGCTCTACCCGCTCGCCCTCCTCGCGTGGGCCCCCGCCCTGCACCCCCCGGTTTCCGCGAACCGGCGGGCGGAGGCCGGCGACACGGCGTAGACCTGAGGCATGACCACCTACCGCGACCGCGAAGAGGCCGGCCGGACGCTCGCCGAACGGCTCACCGCACTCATCGGCGCACCGGACGTCATCGTCCTCGGGCTGGTACGCGGCGGCGTGCCCGTGGCCCGGGTGGTCGCCGAGCGGCTCGGCGCACCCCTCGACGTGCTGGTCGTCCGGAAACTCGGCATGCCGTGGGCGCCCGAGGTGGCCTTCGGCGCGCTCGGCCCCGGCGGCGTGCGCGTCCTCAACGACGTCGTCGCCAGTCGGCTCACGGAGGACGACGTCGCCGAGGTCGTCCGCCGCGAGGAGGCCGAGCTCGAACGGCGGGAACGGCTCTACCGCGCCGGTCGACCGCCGCTCGACCTGACCGGGCGCACCGCCGTGATCGTCGACGACGGCCTGGCCACCGGGGCCACCGCCCGCGCCGCCGTCCAGGTCGCCCGCCACCTCGGCGCCCGCCGGGTCGTGGTGGCCGTCCCGGTCGGCTCCCAGGAGGCCTACGAGATGCTGGCCGCCGAGTCCGACCAGGTCGTCTGCGCCCAGCACCCGCCGGAGTTCATGGCGGTGAGCACCTACTACGAGGACTTCCACGAGGTCGCCGACTCCGAAGTCACGGAAGCGCTGACAGCGACTGCGTGACCGGACCGGGTACGGTCGGAGGATGAGCCTGACCTGTCCCAAGTGTCACGGAGAAATGCGCCAGTACGAGCGCAGCGGCGTCACCATCGACCAGTGCGGCGAATGCCGGGGGATCTTCCTCGATCGCGGTGAGCTGGAGAAGCTGTTCGAGGCGGAGGCCAACTGGAGTCGCCAGCAGGGCGCGGCGGCCCCGGCGCAGCCCGCCCACCAGCAGGGCGGCTACCCCGGCCAGCCGAGCCACCAGCAGGGCGGTTACCCGCCTCCGCCGCCCCCGCCGCCCGCTCCCGCCCCGCACCAGCCGGGCTACGGCGCCGTCCCGCCGCCGCCCCCGCCGGTGCACGGCTACCCGCCGGCCCCCGCCTACGGCCAGCAGCACCACGGCTACCACGGCCACTACAAGCGCAAGAAGCACAAGAGCTTCCTGGACGAGATGTTCGGCTGAGCCACTCCGTCGACCGGGCCGGTGCCTCGACCGGCCCGGTCACCCGTCGTTCGGTTCCACGCCCCGCGCCACCGCCGTTCGCCGTGCCGAGCGGCGGCGGCCGTGCGACGCTGCGCTCCATGACGCACCGCGGACGACACCTCGCGCTGGCGCAGGCGTACGACGGGATCACCCGCGTCGTCGCCGACCTCGACGACGCGGACCTGCAACGGCCCACCCGGTGCCGGGGCTGGCTCGTCGCGGACCTGCTGTTCCACGTGCTCTGCGACGCCCAGCGAGCGCTGGTCGCGCTGGCCAGCCCCGCCGAGGGCCCGGCCGACGTGGACGACGTGACCTACTGGCGCGCGTTCCCGTCCGAGGGGGACGGCGACGGCGCGCGGCACGCCTGGTGGGCCCGCCGCTCCGCAGCCGCCTTCGACCGCCCCGGCGGGATCGTCCGGCTCTGGGCCGACACCGCACCCGCCGCCGTACGCGCCGCGGGCGCGGCCGACCCCGACGGCCACGTGACCACCCAGGGGCACGTGCTGCGGGTGCCGGACCTGCTCGCCACGCTGACCACCGAGGCCGTCGTGCACCACCTGGACCTGGTCCTCGACCTGCCCGACGCGCCCCTGCCCGGGGTGCTGGCCACGCGGGTCGCCGTGACCACCATGGACGGCCTGCTCAGCGACGACGCCGTCCGGCCGGCCGCGTGGAGCGACGCCGAGTTTCTGCTCAAGGCCACCGGCCGACTGCCGCTCACCGACCGCGACCAGCTCGAACTCGGCGAGGTCGCCGGCTGGTTCCCCCTGCTGGGCTGACCGGCGCGGCCGTCCTCAGACGATGGCCATGTCCACGAAGCGCGACAGGTGGAGCTGCGCGGCCACCGTCACCGTGTCGGTGGGACCATTTCTGTGCTTGGCAACAATAAAATCCGCCTCCCCGGCACGCGGCGACTCCTTGTCGTAGTAGTCGTCGCGGTGCAACAGGATCACGACGTCGGCGTCCTGCTCGATCGAGTTGTGGGTGGCGATGCCGTTGGCGATGAAGTTGTGGGTACCGAGGACAGTGGCGTCGAAGACGTCGTGGCTGCCGAGTGACTCGATCGACACGATCTCATCCCAGAAGATGTCGTTCGTAGCGTGCAGGTCGAGGTCGGCGGCTTCGAGGACCGATGCGATCTTCGCAAGCCTGGATCGACTTGGTGCGTGCTTCCACAACGTGCTGCCACAGAACTGGGAGTCGATCGCTGCGGCGAACTCGCGGTGGGTCATGCCGTTCTCCGCCAGGATCTCCCGGACCCGGCCCCACACCTCGCGCGGCACCGTGTCGACGTTGGTGTTGCTGCGCATCGCCGTGAGCGATGTGAGCAGCTCGGCGCAGTTGAGCGCCCTGTCGCCGTGCACGCCGATCTCCCGGAGGAACCGCAACTGGTCATCCCGTCCGGAAACGTCAAGCGTGTACTGAGGTCGGTGACGTTCGACCGGCACCACTTTGATCCGAGCGGTGATGCCGTATCGCAGCAGCAGCCGGGACATGTCCTCCAGCATCCGGCGGCTTGTCGACGAGAAGTAGATGCGGCCACCACGGCCGGACTTGTTCACGGTCACCGAGCCGTCCGTGGCCCACAGGTGCCGGAGGAAGAGTGTGATCTGCTCCTTCGGCATGCCGAAGACCGCCGCCGGGATGAACTTCTCATGCGACCGCAGGCCGAACAGTCCCAGACCGTCCAACCACTCGGCGATCGGATTGCGCCGGCCGCGAGCGAGACGGTAGGGAGCGGGAAGCCTCAGGGTGGTGACCCTGGCCGCCTCGTAGTCGTCACGGATGGCGGTGATGCCGAAATGTTTGGCGGCCTCCGCCACGGCCTGCAGATTGCCTTCGTCGCGGCTCGCGTACCGAATAGGCTGCCGGCGCACGAACGAGCCGTCGCCTAGCAGGTGCGCCAGCAGGACGACCTCCGGCTCCGCCCACGTTCGGATCGTGAGTGGAGGCGGAACGTGCCGGGGGGTGGCGAGACGCGCTCCCGGCGCCAACTCCCCGAGCGGCAACCATCCGGCGAAGGTGAGAAACGGATGGTTCGACGTCGCGTCAATCTGCTTACCCGAGGCCAGCTTCATGCGGAACACCTCCCGATTGCCGCTCGGGAAGACGTGGGTCATCGTTCGCGGGGTGTAGCGCAGTGTCTCGTCCAGCGCCCATACCGGGACGTCCTTGGTTCCGTCGGCGAGCAACTCGCCGAGGGTCACTTCGGAGTTGTTGTCGGCCCGGATCAGCCGGGTCTCCGCCGTCAGGCAGCCCGATTCACGCAAGTCGGACAGCTGTGGTCGCTTGTCGGTGCGCTGCTCCGGGCCACGGTTCAGCTGGCTGACCGCGATCACCGGGCACTCCACCTCCTTGGCGAGCAGCTTGAGGCCACGGGAGAGGTCCGCGACCTCCTGCTGCCGGCTCTCGGTGCGCTTCGGGGAGGTCATCAGCTGGAGATAGTCGACCACGATCAGCTTGAGGTCGTGCCGCTGCTTGAGCCGGCGCGCCTTGGCCCGGATCTCCATCAGGTTCATGCTCGGCGTGTCGTCGACGAAGAGCGGCGCCTCACTGATCTCGCCCATGCAGCGGGCGAGCTTGGTCCAGTCGTCGTCGGAGAGCTGGCCGCTGCGTAGGACGTGCAGGGGCACGCGCGCCTCGGCCGACAGCAGCCGCATGACGATCTCGACCTTGCTCATTTCCAGCGAGAAGATGGCCGCCGCCTGGTTTGCCCGGATTGCAGCGTTGCGCGCGAAGTCCATGCTCGCCGTGCTGTTGTGTGTCGGGATCATCGCCCGACCCGCGAGGTAGAGGTGCTCGGGATTGTCCACCGTGACGCACCGGACCGGCACGCTCGCCACCGGTCGGACGTCGACGATGAAACGGCTGTCCGTCCGGGAGTTGCTCTCGCTACGGCGCCGCAGCCGGTGCGCCTCCCGCTTGCGGGTCAGGCGGAACACTTCGTCCCTCGTCGTGAAGTTCAAGTTGAAGGCGATCGAGCTTTCCGCGGTGCGTCCCTTGACGGTCTTCCGACTGACCGAGCAGCGGTACCCGAGACTGACGACCAACTCGTGCACGTCCTCGGCGAGGCGGGGGGACGTCGTGGTGAACTGCACGTTCCCGCTGACGGTCACGGTGCCGTCGGTGTCGAGCAGCCCGGCCAGCAGCGCTCGCCGCTGCGCCTCCGAGGCCCGCAGGTACGCGGCGGGGATGTGCTTGTCGCCCAACACCCCGGCTCCCCGCAGGTAACCACGGAAGGAGCCGTAACGCTTGTGGCAGTCACGGCACCTGCGACTTGCGTTCCAGGCGCTGGCGTCCACTCTCCCGCAGTGGGCGCAACCTTCGCGCCGCGCCGCAGGGACGAGTCCTTTCGACCGGCCTCCGCACGACTGTCCGCAGGTGTGGACCGCCGGGCCACGAGGCGTGAAGACCGTATGGCAGACGACGCATTCACGGTCCGGGATCGCGGGCAGCCGCGGCGGACGAATGGTGTAGACCATCGGCCCCGAAGGTCTGACCTCGAAGCCGTCGGACTTGATTCCGGCCAGGATCTCCGGGTCGACGGTGGTGACCCTTCCTTCCGCCGTGTGGCCGTCGCCGAGCCAGACGCCGAGCGTGTACGGCGCGAGCGGGAGTTCGCGCTCCGGAAGGCGGAGTGCGGCGGCGTTCTCGACCGCATGATTGAGTCGTCGGTCGGCCGTGTTCGTACGCAGGGTCGCTCGTATCTGCTCCGTCGTCACCACGTCCTGCAACTCCGCCGCCGCCAGGCTCTCCGACCACTGCTCGACACGCTCCAGCAACTGGCGGTAGAGGCGGCGGGCCGGATAGGCCCTGGCAGGGCGCACACGCGGGCGCCTGCGCATGACGACGGGCGACTCGTCGGCGATGTCATGCGCCACCCGTTGAGCGGTGTGCGTGAACTCCGGGCCGAGTACGGCGGCCAACTCCGCGATCGTGACATCGTCGCTGGAGGTGGCGCGTGCAGCGGCACCCTGTAGCCGTTGGATGGCTTGCGGAGACCAGTGGTTGCGCCGGCGGGCGGGGGCCGCGCGGCGACTCGCCCGCGTAGTGGTCTTCCACAGGTGTTCACCGTCGGCCACGATCACCGAGCCGTCGGAGAACTCGACCTCGTAGCACGGCCGGTCGTGCCGTACCTCGAACGCGGCGGTGACCTTCGTCGGCAGGCCGTCGGCGCTCAGCAACTCGTCGCCGACCTTCACGTCCCCCATGGTGGTCCAGCCCGTGGGCGTGGGAAGGGGGGTGTCCAACGCGAGCGCCTTGCCCAACCCAGGGCGTCCGGCGACGATCACCAACTGCCCGGCGTGCAGGCCGTTGAGCAGCCGGTCCAGGTCGGTGAAGCCGGTGGGGACGCCGGTCATGACGCCGCCCTGGGCGCCCACCGCCTCGATCTCGTCCAGTGTCGGCTGGAGCATGTCGGCGAGTACGGCGAAGTCCTCGCTGACGCGGCGCTCGGTGACGTCGTAGACCGCCTGCTGGGCGAGGTCCACGATGTCGTCGACGTCGCGGCTGCCGCCCTGGCTCGTGCCGTAGCCCAGCTGCACGATCTTGGTGCCGGCCTCGACCAGGCGCCGCAGGACCGCCCGCTCGCTGACGATCCGGGCGTAGTACGCCGCGTTCGCGGCGGTCGGCACGCTGGCGATCAGCGTGTGCAGGTAGGGGGCGCCGCCGATCCGCACCAGGTCGCCGGAGTCGGCCAGGGCCGCCGCCACGGTGATGGAGTCGGCCGGCTCGCCCCGGCCGTAGATCTCCAGGATGATGTCGAAGATGGTGGCGTGCACCGGCCGGTAGAAGTCGTTGGTCTTGAGGATCTCGACGACGTCGGCGATGGCGTCCTTGGAGAGCAGCATGCCGCCGAGGACGCACTGCTCGGCGGCGACGTCCTGTGGCGGGGTCTTGTCGAACTGGCCGTCGCGCTGCGGCGGCGGGGACGCCTGCCCCCCGCCCGATCGCGAGTCCGCCCGCATGTCGTCGGTGACCGACACGGGTCCCCCCTCCACTGCGTCGAATCCGGATCCAGCCCTGTCGCCGGGATGGACAACCTCGACCTGCCGGTCGATCGGGGGTCATCGCACGACCGGTCGGGGGCCAACCATACGGAACCCGAGGTCAGCCCCTCAACCACGTCGGTGGACGAGCCTCGGGACAACCTGTGGACGCCGGGGGACAAGCATGTGCGCAGGCTGTGCACAGCCTGTGGACAACGGCTGGGGAATTCTCCGCCGCAAGGCGCTGAGCTGCGGAAACACAATCCCCAGCCTGTGGATGGCAAGTTTTCGGTCGAACTGCGCGGTCGAACGTCCCGTACTATCTCCAGCGAACGGCTACACCTGCACAGGGGATTGCGCCATCGGTTGAGAAGGGTCACGCTCCGGCCGTGAGTAACCGGGACTGGGGACGCGGAGATGGCGGTCCGCGCGAGCCGGTCGCCCCCTGGGACGATCCCGCCGACCCGGCACCGGTCGATCCGTACGAGCGCGCTCCCGCGCGGCACCGCACGCCGAGCCGGCGCCGGGCCGTCGAGCGCGGGCAGCGGGAGCCGGTCGACAGCTACCTGCCGCGTTGGGCCCTGGAGTCGGGGATCCGCAGCGCCGACGGCGGTGGCCGCCATGCCGCGCCCGACGACGAGGTGGAGGTCGAGGCCGAGCAACCGCACTCCGGTGCCTGGCGGGCCACGGAGACCACGAGCAGCTGGCACCGGGTCAGCGAGACGAGTTGGCACGAGTCCCCGGCGATCGGCGCGGCCCCGCAGTCGGAGCACACCGGGGAGTGGACGTTAGGCGCGGCCCCGCAGTCGGAGCACACCGGGGAGTGGACGTTCGACCGTCCGCAGGAGCGGGGATACTCCGGGCGGCGGCGGGCCGAGGACGACCCCGTCTCGGGGTCGGCGCCGCTGAGCCGGCCGAGGCGCCTGCCGTCGGAACGCCCGCAGGTCGTCTGGTCCGGCCTGGAGCAGGCGAACGCGTCCGGGTCCGTACCGGATGGGGAGGCCGAGCGGCCGGCCCGGCGGGGCCGGCGGGCGGCGGAGGACCGCCCCGCCGTCGATCCCTGGGACCGGGAGTCGCACCTCGCCGCGTCCGGGAGCACACCCTCCCTTCCGGCGGTGGACGCGTGGGACGCGTCGGGTGTGCACGCGTGGCGCCCGGCCGGTGAGGTCGAGGGCTGGGACCACACCGACACTGGCCGGTGGGACCGGGCCGACGACACCGGCAGCTGGGACCGGAGCGACGGCACGGGTCGGTGGGACCGGACCGACGGTACCGGTGAGTGGCGCCGGTCCGATGACACCGGTGCGTGGGAGCGGTGTTCCGACGACGGTGGGTGGGACAGGACCGCGCCGGGTTCCGGCGGGGGCGCCGTGCAGGATTTGCCCTGGCCGGGGCGGGACGACCGGAGCGAGGGTTTCTGGTCGGGCACCCGGCTGGCGGGCGACGATCCCCGCTGGATGGACCCGCCGGCGTCGGCGCCTCGGTCACCCGTGGTGCCCTACTCCGCGCCGCGGCCGCGTGCGGCACCGCGTCGGCGCATGGCCGAGCCGGTCGGTGCCGCGACGGCGTCGGCCGTACGCCGTCGGGCCGGGACCGCCGGGGCGGGGGCGTGGGGCCGTCGTATCGAGGACGACCTGCTCGATCCCGATCCGGGCGGGCCGTGGCGGTCGCTGCTCTACACGGTCGCGTGCTATCTGGTGCCGGCGGCGCTGATCTTCGTCTGGTTGCTGACCCTGGACGGGCAGGTGCCGGCGGGGTGTGTCACCGACATCAGCGGAGGGGGTTGCGACTCGCCCCGGGCGCGGGCGCTCGGCTCGCTGGCAGCGGGCCTGCCGCGCTTCGGGTTGGCGCTGGCCAGCAGCCTGGTCGTGGCGCTGCTGCTGCGCCGGGTCGGGACGACGTGGCGTTCGGCCAGCGTCGCGCTGGCGGCGGCCGTGGTCGGCGGCGGTCTCTCGACGGTGATGATCAGCGCGGTGACGGGCCAGCCGATCGGCTGACAGTCAGTGCGACCGCACGACCATGCTGCCGCTGCGCGCCGAACGCGCCGGCCGGCTTGTCGGGCTGATGATCAGCGCGGCCGCCCGATGGCTGACGCGCCGCCGCCCTG
Source organism: Micromonospora sp. NPDC049060 (assembly GCF_040649055.1). Taxonomy (NCBI): domain Bacteria; kingdom Bacillati; phylum Actinomycetota; class Actinomycetes; order Micromonosporales; family Micromonosporaceae; genus Micromonospora; species Micromonospora sp. NPDC049060. The sequence goes on along the minus strand of NZ_JBEZEV010000015.1, from coordinate 15,608 downwards.
GTCGGCCCACATTACGACGAACTGGCCGCCCGCGAGCGGGAGCGTGCGCCGCAGGCCGTACACGAACAGGGCCCGCACCGGTCGGTGCGGGCCCTGTCGTGGTGCTCGGGTGAGGTGTCAGCCCTGGACGACGTTGAGGTCGAACTTGGCGCTCACCTCGGGGTGCAGCTTGATCTGCACCGGGTAGGAGCCGATCGACTTGATCGGACCGGACAGCTCCAGCCGACGACGGTCGAGGGCCGGACCACCGGCGGCCTTGACGGCGTCGACGATCTCGGCCGGGGTGACCGAGCCGAAGAGCCGACCGCCGTCGCCGGCGCGGGCCTTCAGGTTGACCTTGAGGCCCTCGAGCTGGCCCTTGACCTCGTTGGCGTGGCCGAGGTCGCGGATCTCGCGGGCCGAACGGGCCCGCTTGATGACCGTGACCTGCTTCTCCGCACCCTTGGTCCAGGCGATCGCGAAGCCCTGCGGCAGCAGGTAGTTACGGCCGTAGCCGTTCTTGACCTCGACGATGTCGCCCGGGGCACCGAGGCCGGACACCTCCTGAGTCAGGATGATCTTCATATCGGTGCCTCCTCTCAGCGGGCCGTGGCCGTGTACGGCAGGAGCGCCATCTCACGGGCGTTCTTGACCGCACGGGCGATCTGCCGCTGCTGCTGCGAGGTCACGCCGGTCACCCGCCGAGCGCGGATCTTGCCGCGGTCGGAGATGAACTTGCGCAGCAGCGCGGTGTCCTTGTAATCGATGTAGGTGATCCCGTCCTTGTCGAGCGGGTTCACCTTCTTCTTCGGCTTGCGAAGTGCAGCGGCCTTGGCCATTGCTCGTGCTCCTGGTTTGCGATCGCGGGCGCTCGGCGCCATTAGAACGGGGGCTCCTCGTCGAAGTTGCCGCCACCCGAACCACCGCGCGAGGGTGCCGGTGCAGCCGATGCCCAGGGGTCGTCGAAGTTGCCTCCGCCGCCGCCCTGGCCGCCTCCACCACCACCGCCGCCGAAGCCGCCGCCACCGCCGCCGGAGCGGGACATCTTCTGCACCTTCGCCGTGGCGTAGCGCAGCGACGGGCCGATCTCGTCGACCTCGAGCTCGATGACGGTGCGCTTCTCGCCCTCGCGCGTCTCGTACGACCGCTGACGCAGCCGGCCCGAGACGATCACGCGGGCGCCCCGCTGGAGCGACTCGGCGACGTGCTCCGCCGCCTGCCGCCACACGGTGCACGCCAGGAAGAGCGGCTCGCCGTCCTTCCACTCGCCGGAGGCCTTGTCCATGAACCGGGGCGTCGAAGCGACCCGGAACTTGGCGACCGCCGCACCGGACGGGGTGAACCGCAACTCGGGGTCATCGGTCAGGTTGCCGATGACCGTGATGGTGGTGTCTCCTGCCATGACATCTCCTCGCGCACTCATCAGTTCTGCCGTCCAGGCTCTCAGAGCCCTCCGACAGTGCCGATGAGGCTGATCCGGGTGGACCGGGGTTGAATGCTTTAGCGCATCTCCGGCCGGATGACCTTGGTGCGCAGCACGGACTCGTTGAGCCGCAGCTGACGGTCCAGCTCGGCCACCGCTGCGGGCGTCGCCTGCAGGTCGATGACGGCGTAGATGCCTTCGGCCTTCTTGTTGATCTCGTACGCGAGGCGCCGGCGGCCCCACACGTCCGTCTTTTCGACCGAGCCACCCGCGGTCCGGATCACGTTCAGGTACGTGTCGAGAGACGGGGCGACGGTGCGCTCCTCGAGGCTGGGGTCGAGGATCACCATGACTTCGTAATGACGCAAGACGTGCTCACCTCCTGTGGGCTAAGCGGCCACGGTCCTTCCGTGGCAGGAGGTCGTGCGTCGTGGCCCGCGCCGGTTCCGGGGGAACCCGGCCGTACGCGGACAACCGGACCAGGATACCCGGTCCCGACGATCATGCCCGGGGTGGTCGGTGGAGCCCTTCCACCGGGCGAGGCGAGACGGGGGCCCGCATCGACGTCGCTGTCGATGCGAGCCCCCGTACACGAGGCCGCGGGGCGTCCCGTCCGCATTCCTTGGGTGGGACCTGGGGAGGAACGACCACACCGATGAGGTTGGACCGGGGACGCCCCGCGGAGCTTTATCGTGTTGTTACCTGACGTTACAACGGCTCTTGCCCCTTGTCGGGGGAAATAGCGGAATTCTCCGACAAATTTCCCGATGAGCCCAGTTCCGTCGGGGCGGGCCCCCGCCGCGCCGGGCCGCGCGACGGGGGTGCCCCCGCTCTCGGGCGGTTCGACGCGCCTCCGGGACGGGCCGACCAGCGGCCGTTCCGGGCCGGCGGCGGCAACCGTGGATCCCACTCGCATCAACGACCGCCGCCGCCGGGAGGTGACGCGAGGAACGGCGAGTCCGCCACCGCCGTCATCCCGGCTGTCGGCGACGCGACGTAGGCTCCCGTGCATGCGTATCGGAGCCCACGTCGATTCGACCGACCCGGTGGCGGAGGCGACCGCCCGCGGGGCCGAGGCCGTGCAGTTCTTCCTCTCCGACCCTCAGGGGTGGAAGGCGCCGAAGCCGCGGGAGGACGCGGACCGGCTGCGGGCGGCGGGCGTCGACCTCTACGTGCACGCGCCGTACGTCATCAACGTCGCGACCCTGAACAACCGGATCCGGATCCCCAGCCGCAAGCTGCTGCTCGGGCACGCCCAGGCGGCCGCCGCCATCGGCGCCAAGGGGCTGATCGTGCACGGCGGGCACGTCAACGCCGGCGACGACCTGGCCGTCGGCTTCGACAACTGGCGCAAGACCTTCGCGTACGCGGCGGACTCCGGCGGCTTCGGCGTGCCCGTCCTGATCGAGAACACCGCCGGCGGTGACAACGCCTGCGCCCGGCGGCTCGACGCGCTCGCCCGCCTCTGGGACGCCGTCGGCGATCACGAGGTGGGCTTCTGCCTGGACACCTGCCACGCCCACGCCGGCGGCGAAGAGCTGCTCGGGCTCGTCGACCGGGTCAAGGCGATCACCGGCCGGATCGACCTGGTGCACGCCAACAACTCCAAGGGCGCGTTCAACTCCGGCCAGGACCGGCACGACAACCTCGACGGCGGCACGATCGACCCGGAGCTGGTGGTGGCGGTCATCCGCGCGGCCGGCGCACCGGTCATCGTCGAGACCCCGGGCGGGGTCGACGGTCAGGGCGCCGACATCGCCTTCCTCCGCGACCGGCTGGGCACGGGGAGCCCGGCGGCATGACGACCGAGCAGTCCGCCTCCGGCAGCCCTCGTCCCGACGCAGCCGCCGAGAAGGCCGACACTGCAGGGAAGACGGGAGCCGCCGGAAAGACCGACCCGGCCGCCGCCACGCCCGGCCCGGCCGCCGCCAGGACCGCCGGGGCCGAACCCAGGACCGGCGGGACCCGATCCAAGGCTGAAGCAGCTGAGCCCAAGGCCGGCGCAACCGAGCCCAAGACCGGAGCGGCCGAACCCAAGGCTGGTGGAGCCCGACCAGGTGCCGACACGGCCCAGGCCGGGGCCGGGACACACGCCGGGGCCGACGCGACCGACGCGACCGAGACGGGGAACGGTAAGACCGACGCCACAGCGGGCGGGGCCGACAAGACCGCAACCAAGGCGGGCAAGGACGACGCCACGGCGGGCGCAACCGACAAGGACGACGCCAAGGCGGGCGGAACCGACAAAGACGGCGCCAAGGCGGGTTCAGCCGACAAGCCGGACGCCAAGGCGGGTTCAGCCGGTGCGGCCGGGGCCGGCGAGGCCGGCGAGGGCAAGGGCGGCGACAAGGCGGAGGGCAAGAGCCAGGGCGCGGATGGCAAGGAGGGGAAGCCGGACCGGTGGGAGGCCTTCGCGTCCGCCCCCGAACCGGTGCCCTCCCGGATCGGGCGCGCCGCGCGGGCGGTGGGCCGCCTGCTGATCCACGAGTGGACGCTCGCGACGCTCGCCTCGCTGGCGTTGGCCGTGCTGCTGACCTGGCCCACGCTGCGCTACCCGCGACACACCCTGCCGCAGGACTACTGGGATCCCAGCCTCCAGGCATGGCAGATGGCCTGGTCGGGGCACATCCTGCTGACCAACCCGGGGCAGCTGTGGCAGTCGAACACCTTCTTCCCGGAGTCCTGGAGCTTCGCCTTCTCCGACACCCTGCTCGGCTACGCCCCGGCGGGCATGATCGGCACCGGCCCTGAAGCCGCCGTGCTCCGCTACAACATCATGTTCGTGCTGGCCCACGCGCTCGCCATGCTCGGGGCGTACGCGCTGGCCCGTCAGCTCGGCGCCGGCCGGATCGGCTCCGCGGTGGCCGGGGCGAGCTTCGCGTACGCGCCGTGGCTGCTGGCCCAGGCCGGGCACCTGCACGTGATCTCCAACGGCGGCATCCCGCTGGCGTTGGCGATGCTCGCCCGGGGGCACGGCTGGTCGTTGCGGCACGGGTACCGTCCCGAGCGCCGGCATGACGGCTGGGTCTACGCCGGCTGGTTCGTGGCGGCCTGGCAACTCAGTCTCGGCTTCGGCATCGGGCTGCCATTCGCGTACTTCCTCGCCGGGACCGTGCTGGTCGCGGCCGTCACCTGGTTCCTGCGGCGGTGGGTCGTCCGGCCGGTCAAGCGCCCGTTCGGCCGCCGGTTGCTGATCGCGGACCTGGTCGGCGGGCTGTTCTTCGCCGGCGTCGGTGGCCTGCTGGCCATCCCGTACTTCAAGGTGGCGGGGGCGCACCCGCAGGCGGAGCGTTCCATCGGCGACATCGGCGTCTACTCGCCGCCGGCGGCCGGCTTCTTCACCGCGCCCGCCGAGTCGCGGGTCTGGGGCACCCTGCACGAGGGCGCGCGGGCGGCGCTGCCCTGGCACCCGGAGATGACCCTGCTGCCCGGCTTCGTGCTCTACGCGCTCGCCGCCGGCGGGCTCTTCTTCTCGGTGTGGAAGCTGCGCCACCGGGTGCTGCTGCTCGCCGGGGTGGTGGTGACGATGGTGCTCGCCATGGGCACCCGGTTCTTCGACGGCACCTTCACCTACGTGCCGCTGTTCGACCATCTGCCCGGCTGGAACGGCATCCGTACCCCGGGCCGGCTGATGCTCTGGACCACGTTGCTGCTCGGGCTGCTCGCGGCGGGCGCGGTCAGCGCGTTCGCCACCCGGGTCCGGGAGGTCTACGCCGAGCGGATCCCCTCCTGGCCGAGCCCGTGGCTGCGGTTGGCCACGCTGCTGCCGCTGGTGCTGGTGCTCGGCGAGGGGTTGAACGCCACGCCGCACCCGGTCGTGCCGTCCCAGCCGGCCGCGATGCGCACCGTGGACGGGCCGCTGCTGGTACTGCCGAGCAGCCAGAGCCTCGACCAGCCGGTGATGCTCTGGTCCACCAGCAAGTTCCAGGACGTGGTCAACGGGGGCAGCGGCTTCACCCCGCGCCAACTCGACGACGTACGCCGGGTGACGCTGGCCTTCCCCGACCAGACCAGCGTCGACTACCTGCGCGTCCTCGGCGTACGCAACGTGCTGCTGATGCGGGAGCACATCGCCGGCACGCCGTGGGAGGTCACGGTGGACGCACCGGTCGACGGGCTCGGCATCACCCGCGAGGAGATGGGGAACATCGTGGTCTACCGCTTGTGACCCTCATCGCCCTCACATTCGCCGCGAAGCAGCCTCCCGGTCGTCCAGTCTCCCGAAGAGCTTGCGAGCAGCGGAGAGGATCGCCAACACGGCGACCGTGAGCAGCCCGAACAGCCCGTTCAACCACCAGTCGACCGTGTCGGCGGAGAAACACAGGTTGCCCGGTGTGCAGTCGGCGTCGCCGAGTTCGAACCTGCCGGCGATGACTCCGGCGGGAAGGCAGGCCAGCGCGACACAGCCGCCCAGGCCGAAGAACCACCCGGACACCCGCCGGACGAGGGCCAGGCCGAGCCAGACCGTGACGAGCAGCACGGGCAGGATCGCGTCGACGGCGCTCACACCGGTGAACGGGTCAGGGACTTCCGACAGGGCGCCATCAAGACGTCACTCGCCGGCCACCGTCCCCGTCCCCGCCGCTGGCGCCCGGGGTCGTCAGCGCCGAACTGGCCGCCAACTCCGTCGGTGGCGGCGAGGCCGGGGCTGGTCGACGCCAGCGAGCCACCCAGGGTGCGTCCCTGGCGCCGTTGAACACGCCACCGTCCGGATCGTCCGGATAGGTCTTGCGGACCGCGTCCAGTTCGGGGTGCAGGATCTCCCGGACGACCAGCACACAGAGCACGACCACGGTGGCCAGGCGCAGCGTCGAGGCCAGCACGAAGACCCCCTCCGGGAAGACCGGCTTGCTGGTCGCCGCGCCGAGAAGTTCGCCGTAGAAGGCCACGAAGTAGCAGACCTCGGCCACCTGCCAGGCGAGGAAGGCGCCCCACTTCGGGCGGGCGAGCACCACCAGCGGCAGCAGCCAGAGCACGAACTGCTGCGACCACACCTTGCTGAAGATCAGGAAGGCGGCGACCACCAGGAACGCGAGCTGGGCGAGCCGGGGCCGGCGCGGGGCCAGCAGCCCCAGCGCGGCCACCCCGAGGCAGGCCAGCCCGAAGAGGGCGTACGACAGGGTGTTCAGCGTCGGGATGTTGGCGTTCAGCCACTCGAACGGCCCGAGGTCGGCGGGGTTGGCGTTGCCGAACTTTCCGTCCACGTAGCGGCCGATGTACCAGAGGGTGCCCCAGTCGATGGGCCGGGTCGAGTTCAGCTCGAAGAAGCGGTCCCAGTTCTCCCGGTAGGGGATGGCGACCGGAAGGTTCACGAGGACCAGGGAGACCAGGGCCGCGCCGAAGGCGGTGAGGGCGGCGCGGAGCCGCCCGGCGCGCAGCCCCAGCACCAGAATCGGGCCGAGGATGAACAGCGGCCACATCTTGGCCGCCCCGGCGAGACCGAGCAGGACGCCGGCCGCCAGTGGTCGGCTGCGGGCCCAGGCGAAGAGGCCGAACGCGGCCAGGCCGATGGCGAGCAGGTCCCAGTTGACCGTGGCGGTGAGCATCAGCGCGGGTGCGAGCGCGAAGAGCGCGGCGTCCCATGGTCGGCGGCGGCGTAGGGCGAGGAGCACCGCCACGGTGGCGACCGCCAGCGCGCCGAGCACCAGCGCGTTCAGGTTGTAGAACCACATGCCCTGGTTGAGCCCCGGGTCGTTCTGGCCGAGGGCGTGTACGGGCAGGCCGAGGGCGCCCATGAAGTACCCGGTGAGCACCGGGTACTCGACGGGGTGGTCCTGGTAGGGCACCGCACCCTCGTTGAGCCGCTCGGCGTAGTAGAGCGCCAGCACGTCGGTGTAGCAGAAGCGGGTGTACTGCACGTTGTTCTGCCAGGCGCCGTCCTGGCAGGGCGACTTCTGCACCCAGTGCAACGCCAGGGTCAGGCAGACCAGGGCCAGGACGATGCGGGTCGCGGTCCAGAACCGACTTTCCCGCCCGGCGGGCCGGTCCAGGGCGACGGCGTGGTCGCCCAGCGGGCCGCCGATCGCGCCGGAGACGCCCCGGACGAAGCCGTCGGAGCGGGACGGATGGTCAGGGGCACCGGCGTCGTCGATGCCTCGCGTCGACTGCGTGCTCATGAAGGTGCATCCTGCCGTACATCGGGCCTCCGCGTCCCCTCCCTCTCACGACACGTCGATACGTGAAACGCCGCCGGCGGCCGGAAAGTTGCTCCGGCCGCCGGCGGCGTTCGTCGATCAGTCGTTGTCCGGCCTGGGTGTCAGGCTCGGTAGCAGCCCGCCGCCGCCACCGTCCCGGCCAGGGCGCGGATCGGTCGGGGTGGTGGGCCCGCCGGGGCCACCGGGGGTACCAGGGCCACCAGGGCCGCCCGGAGGGGTGCCGCCGCCGTTGTTGCCGCCGGGCGGGCAGAGCAGGTCCAGCGGACCGCAGTTCGACTGGCCCGGCGGAGGCGGCGGAGGCGGGGGCGCCTCACCGTTGCCGCTGTTCGGGTCGCCGACGTTCGCCGCGGGCGGGAAGTCCTTCTTCTCCCATTTCTTGGCCTTGTGTGCCTCGTCCATGAACCGTTCCCAGATGGTGCCCGGCAGGTTGCCGCCACTGATCTTGTTGCCGTTCTTCAGCTTGAGCGGCTTGCGGTCCTTGACGTTGCCCACCCAGACGGCGGTGGCGATCTGCGGGGTGTAGCCGATCATCCAGGCGTCGCCGTTGTCGTCGCTGTCCGCCTTGAGTTCCCAGGTGCCGGTCTTGGAGGCCGCCTTCCGGCCGTCGTCGAGCTGGTGGTTGACCTGCGCCGGATACCGCTCCAGCACCGAGGTCACGTCCGCCACGACGTCCTTGTCGATACGCTGCTCACCCTTGAGTGAACCCTCGTCGGCGATCTTCTTCCACTTGCCGGTCACCTCGTCCCGCTTCTCGACCGAGAAGAGGAAGTGGGCCTTGTGGTAGCGGCCCTGGTTGGCGAAGGTGGCGACGCCGTTGGCGTGGTCCAGGACGGTGATCGGGTACTGACCGTAGCCGACGACGTGGAAGAACGGGTTCGGCGCGATCTTCTTCGGGTCTTCCTTGGTGAGGTCGTAGCCCTTCGGCGGGTTCGTGTCCGACCGCCACATCATGCTGACGCCGGCCTTGGCCGCCATGTCGACGACCTTGTCCGGGCCGATCTCCTGGGTGACGTGGTAGAACGGCACGTTCAGCGACTTGAGGGTGGAGACCGTCAGGGTGCAGGAGTTGCCGCACTCGGGGTTGTCCACGCCGGCGTTGCTGACCTTGAACTTGGTGCCTTCGGGCGTGAAGGCCTTGCCCTTCCAGCGCGACTCGAGGGCCTTGCGCTCCTTGAGCGCCGCCGCCAGGGTGTAGATCTTGAAACTTGAGCCCGGCGGGTGACCGCCGTAGGGGTTGCCGGAGGCGTCGAGGTTCCTGCCGGCGTAGTCGGTGCCGGTGCCGTTGTCACCGCCGTAGTAGGCGAGCACGCGACCGTTCTTCGGCTCGATGGCGACCACCGCCGCCATCAGGTTCGGCGGCTGGCCGGCGAGTTCCGACCCCTTGGTCTTGCGCTGGGCGGTCTCGACCGCCGCCTCCTGGATCTTCGTGTCGATCGTGGTGCGGATCTTGTAGCCACCCGACATGAGCGCCTGGGAACAGAGCGGCTTGGCGTCGGTGATCTGCTCCTCCTTGTCGACGCAGATGCCCTTGTCCCGCATCTCCTGCTTGACGTAGTTGATCACGTTGCCGTACGGGGTGTTGACGCCGAAGTCGATGCCGGCGCCGCCCTGGCTCGGCTTCCTCAACGTCTTGGTCGGGTACTCGGCCAGGGTGGGCGCCGCCGGCTTGCCCGGGGCGTTCAGCCAGCCCTCGGCGACCATGCCGCCGATCACGTACTCCCAGCGGGACTTGGCTTCGGTGGGGTTCACCGCCGGGTCGTAGCCCTTGTGGCCCATCCCGGCCTCCGGCTGCTTGATCAGCGCCGCGAGGACCGCGCCCTCGGCCACGCTCAGCTTGTTCGCCGGCTTGCCGAAGTACGTCTGCGCCGCCGCCTCGATGCCGTGCGCGCCCCGCCCGAAGTAGATGATGTTCAGGTAGTGCTGCATGATCTGCGGCTTGGTGTACTCGTCGTTCAGCTTGGAGGCGAGGATCGCCTCCTTGACCTTCCGGGCGTAGGTGTCGTCCTTCAGGTTGTCGAACGCGTTGCGCGCGTACTGCTGGGTGATCGTCGAGGCGCCCTGCTTGCTGCCGCCGGAGACGTTGTTCCACGCGGCCCGGACGATGCCCTTGTAGTCCACACCCGAGTGCTCGTAGAAGTTGCGGTCCTCGGCCGCGGCGACCGCGTCCTGCACGTGCTTCGGAATCTGGTCGATGGTGACCAGGGTCCGGTTCTGCGTGCCGACCTTCGCGATGATGGTCTTGTTGTCGGACGCGTAGAGGGTGGTCGCCTGCGGCGGCGTGGTGTCCTCCGGAAGGACCACGTTTGTCGAGTAGTAGGTGAAGCCGACGACGCCGAGCCCGGCGAGCATGATGAACACGGCGAAGGCGGCGATCAGCATGTTGACCCGCTTGCGCTTCTTCGCCCGCGACGCACCGGCCGGGTCGCCCGCGCCGCGCCCGCGCCGGCCGGGGCCGGTCGGCCCGCCGGGCCCACCAGGGCCGCCTGCGGCCGGGGAGACGCTCGCCCGGGCCGAGGCACGGCCGCTGACGCCGCCGACCGCCGCCGATCCGACGCTGGCCCGTCCGGCCGGGGCGGCGCCGACGGCGGCGGAGCCCACCGAGGCGCGACCTGCCGGCCCGCCGGCCGGGGAGACCGGCACCGAAGCGCGACCCGAGCCCGCCGCCCGGCCGACGCCGGGCGCAGGCGGGACCGGCACGGCCCGGCCCGGCGCCGCCCGACCGACCGAGGCCGAACCCACCGAGGCTGTTCCGGCGCGCGGCGGGACGGCCGCGGACGCCGAACCGGAGACGGAACCGCCGCGCGGCGGAACGGCGGCCGAGCCGCCGACCGAGGCCCGCCCGCCGGCGGCGCGGGGCGCGACCGAGGCGCGGCCCGCGGGTGCCGTACCGTCCTGTGCAGCCGACCAGCCGCCCCCGGAGGCGTCACCGCCGGGGTCGCCGTGCTGGCCCGGAATCTGGGCCCGCCCGCGCGGGGAACTGGAATCGCCGTACGAGTTCATTCCTCACACCCTGCCGTCGCGGTGGGACGCGACTGCGCCGCCACCGGTTTGCCGTGAGATGGGACACCTGTCGAGGGCGGCACGTGCGTGCCGGTCGACCGGTGCCACTTGCGAATCAATCGGGCCAATCAGACCAACGATCCGTCGGTCTCCCCAGGCGTGCGTGCGCTGGCCGGGGTCGGCCGATCGAGCGAAGATCACCGTTGCGCCTCTCGCCTCCGTCGACTGCCCGCACCGTTGCCCGAGGCGGCCGCGCCGCCCACCGCGTCCTGCTCCTGCCCACCCTCCGGACTCCCGGCCAGGCCGTCCCGGCCGAGCAGGTACTGCTCGACGAGATGGTTCCAGTCACAGCCGAGGCACACCTCCACCACGAAGACCTGGAACTCACGCACCGTCATCGCCAGCACCGGCAACTCGGCCAGTGTCCGGGCCTGGCCGGCGGACTGCTTGAGTTCGTCGCCGTAAATGTAGTGGACGTGGGTCAGGTTCTCGCTCCGGCAGATCGGACACCGCTCGTCGGTCGGCTCACCGTGGAAGCGGGCGGCGTTCTTCAGGTAGGGCGAGGCGTCGCAGACGTCGTACGTGCCGACCCGGCCCGCGAGGAGCTCACGCAGCACCGCTCGCTTCCGGAGCGAGTAGTCGACTACCTGGCGCTGCGTACGCATGCGGAGAAGGGTACGCGGTCTCGTCGGACGGGGCGACCACGGTGACGATGCGTGACCGAAGAACCTCGGAGCGGGGGTTTGCCCTGATCACGGCGATCCGCTAGCGTGCGATGTATCGGTCCGATACATCGCGGCGGTTACCGCTCCGCGTAGAGGGTACAGAGAGGATGGCCCGTGCTCGAGCTCGCCATCCTCGGCCTCCTGCAGGAGTCTCCGATGCACGGCTACGAGCTGCGCAAGGAGCTGACCGCCAAGCTCGGTGCGATCAGGGCGGCGATCAGCTACGGCTCGCTCTATCCCACGCTGCGCAGGTTGCAGGCGGCGGGTTGGATCACCGAGGCCGCGGAGGCACCCGCCACGGTCGAGGAGGTGCCCGCGCTGACCAGCCGACGAGGTCGGGTGGTCTACGAGATCACCGCGGACGGCAAGGAACGCTTCGCCCAACTGATCGCGCAGACCGGGCCGGAGACGTACGACGACACGGGTTTCGGCGTGCACTTCGCGTTCTTCGCCCGGACCGACCAGGCGACCCGACTCCGCATCCTCGAGGGTCGCCGGCGAAAGATCGAGGAACGTCGTGAAGGGCTTCGCGACGTGCTCGGCCGGGCGGCCGAGCGGCTCGACGCCTACACGCTGGAACTGCAGCGCCACGGCCTGGACGCCTGTGAGCGCGAGGTCCGCTGGCTGGAGGAGCTCATCGCCAACGAGCGCTCCGGCCGTGCCCCGACGGTCCCGTCAACCGGGACGGCCGGCGGCCGACGAGAAGACAACAGCCCGCCTCCGCCTGGAGAGTCCAGGAAAGAGCGGCCGTGATGAAGAAGAAGGAGGCAGACGCTATGGGCTCCGTCCGCGTCGCCATCGTCGGTGTGGGTAACTGCGCCTCGTCCCTCGTGCAGGGCGTGGAGTACTACCGGAACGCCGACCCGAACGACCGCGTCCCGGGTCTCATGCACGTCACCTTCGGCGACTACCACGTTTCGGACGTGCAGTTCGTCTCGGCGTTCGACGTGGACGCCAAGAAGGTGGGCATGGACCTCGCCGAGGCGATCGTCGCCAGCGAGAACAACACCATCAAGCTCTGCGACGTGCCGCCGACCGGCGTCACCGTGCAGCGCGGTCCGACCTTCGACGGTCTGGGCCAGTACTACCGCGAGATCGTCGAGGAGTCCGACGCCAAGCCGGTCGACGTCGCCCAGGCGCTGCGCGACGCGCAGGTCGACGTCGTGGTCTCGTACCTGCCGGTCGGTTCCGAGCAGGCCGACAAGTTCTACGCCCAGGCCGCGATCGACGCCGGCTGCGCGTTCGTCAACGCGCTTCCGGTCTTCATCGCCTCCGACCCGGAGTGGGCCAAGAAGTTCGAGGACGCGGGCCTGCCGATCGTCGGTGACGACATCAAGAGCCAGGTCGGCGCCACCATCGTGCACCGCGCGCTGGCGAAGCTGTTCGAGGACCGGGGCGTCGAGCTGCTGCGCACGTACCAGCTCAACTTCGGCGGCAACATGGACTTCATGAACATGCTGGAGCGCAACCGCCTGGTCTCGAAGAAGATCTCGAAGACCCAGTCGGTCACCTCGCAGATCCCGCACGAGATGAGCAAGAGCGACGTGCACATCGGCCCGTCGGACCACGTGCCGTGGCTGGACGACCGCAAGTGGGCGTACATCCGCCTGGAGGGTCGCTCCTTCGGCGACACCCCGCTCAACGCCGAGCTCAAGCTCGAGGTGTGGGACTCGCCGAACTCGGCCGGTGTCATCATCGACGCCGTCCGCGCCGCGAAGATCGCGCTGGACCGGAAGATCGGCGGCCCGATCCTGTCGGCCTCGTCGTACTTCATGAAGTCCCCGCCGGTGCAGTACGCCGACCACGACGCGCACGCCGCCGTCGAGGCGTTCATCGCCGGTGACGCCGAGCGCTGACGCGCCGACAGCAGCACCGTCGAGGGCCGGGTCCGCACGGATCCGGCCCTCGCCGCGTCCAGCACTTCCGCAGCCGTACGCGCAACGGGCCACCGACCTCACACGGGGTCGAACGGACTGCGACTCGCCGTTACGCTGACCGACGTGACGTCCCTCCCTCACGGCGGCGCGCGACGGGTCGTCGGGGCTCTCGCCGTCGCGGTGCTCCTTCCGGTCCTCGTCGGCTGCGCGGCGCCGGGATCCGACCCGACCACCACGCCGGCCGGCGGCGTGGCGCTGGCCGACGGCACCACGACAGCGGGTGGCACGGCACCGGCAGCCAGCACGGCACCGGACGGCGGCGTCGGCTCGGCCCGCCCGGCCACCTCCGCGACGCCGTCCGAGGCCGACTGCGCCAGGGCGGGCACGCCGGTCGCGCGCCCCGGGCAGGTCGCCCCGTCCGGTGGCGGGGTCCCGGCCGTCACGTCGCGTCCGCCCGGCACCCGACAGCCGCTGACCGACGAGCAGCGCCGCGCGGAGGAGTTCCGCCGCCAGCAGGCGGCCAACGACGCCTTCCGGCAGCGCGGGACGCTCGGCGAGGAGGCGGCCACCGGCGCACGGGCCTGCGCTGCGGACGTCAGGAGGAGCCTCAGCCTGCTGACCGCCGGCGGCCGGGACCAGCCCGGGCAGGAGGCCGTCCGGCGGGCGATCGTGGCGACGGGGCTGACCGGGGTCACCGTGCGACCACCGGGCCGGCTCGACCTCGGCCCCGTCGACGGGCTGGTCTTCGCGGGCTGGACCGGCCGGGCGTGCGTCTTCGGCAACGTCCGGGCGGGCGACGTCACGGTCGAGATCGGCACCCGCATCGCCGACGGCGGCTGTCTGCCCGCCCCGAGCTGAACCGGGCGGGTGCGGACGGGACCGCGTCAGGACCAGGCGCGGCGCAGGGCGACCCCGGCCTCCAACTCCAGCAGCTTCACCTTGCGGTCCAGGCCGCCGCCGAAACCGACCAGCTTGCCGCCGGCGCCGACGATCCGGTGACACGGCACGAGCACCGGGATCGGGTTGCGGTTGCAGGCCACCCCGACCGCGCGGGCGGCACCCGGGTCGCCGAGCCGGCGGGCCACCTCGCCGTAGGTGAGCGTCTCCCCGTACGGGATGCGGGTCATCTCCCGCCAGACGCCCCGTTCGAAGTCGGACCCGCCCGGTGCGGCCAGCGGCACCGCGAACCCGGTCAGCTCGCCCGCGAAGTACGCCCGCAGCTCCGCCAGCGCCTGTCGGGCCGCCTCGTCGCCCGGCTCCTCGGCGGCTGCGTCGACCCGGCCGAAGTGGGCCCGGCACACGTGGGTGCCGTCGGTGGCGACGGAGAACTCGCCGATCGGGGAGTCGAGCACGGTCCAGCGCATCCGCCCATTGTCCCCGGAGCGCGGGACACGGCGTAACACCGTAGACATCGCCACCGCTGGATGAATGGAGAGTTGATCTCCGTCTATGGTCCTCACCGTCCGGGAGGGCCGATCCTGCGACGTGAGGACGCCATGCGATCCCATTCCCTGTCCTGCTCGATCCGACGTGCCTTCGCCACCTCGATAGCCAGCCTCGCCCTGGTCGGGGCCACGGCAGCACTCGCTCCGGCCGACGCGGTGGCGGCCGGACCCACGCAGCCCGACCTGTTCGTCGACCTGATGACGGTCGACGCGCTGAACCCGATGGAAGGCGAGACCTTCCGCGCACAGATCGACGTCCGCAACGGCGGCACCGGCGAGTCGAACCCGGTCGTCGTCACCGTGTCGGTGCAGGCGGGGCTGCACACGACCACCCTCGCGCCCACCGACGGATGGGCCTGCACGGTGGCCAGCGAGTCCAGCTACACCTGCTCCCACCCGGCCCTGCCCGCCGCCGGACGGGCCCCACGATTCTCCGTACCGTTCGTGGTGTCCGGCGCCGAGCCGGGTTCCAGGGTGCCGATCACCGCGACGATCAGCCCGCAGCGGCGCGAGTCCAGCACCGACAACAACACCACCTCGGTCTCCGTGCCGATCTCCGGGACCTGCGTCGTCCGAGGCGTCGTCTGGCACGACCTGGACCGGGACGGGCAGCGCGACGAGGGGGAGCCGGGGATCGGCACCGGCCCGGACGGAGTGCTCCAGGTCCGGGTCGGCCCCCGCCAGGGCCAGACCACCGGCGGGGGCACGGCCACCGTCAACCCGGACGGCACCTGGTCCCTGACCACCCGCACCGAACTGCTCTACGTGGTCTGGCTCGAGGCGTCCAGTGCGTACGGCCGCACCGTCTCCGACGTGGGCGACGACGCCACCGACTCGGACATGGTGACCACGTACGAGTCCGACCCGATCCTGCTCACCTCGAGCGCCGAATTCTCCGCGTCGCACGGCGGCGAGTACGTGGTCGACGCCGGCCTGGTCACCCGTAGCTGAACCGGTCGCCGCCCGTCGGGCACCAGCAGCGCCCCGATCCAGTAGAGGCGGTC
>NZ_JBEZEV010000014.1:0-94406 GCF_040649055.1 Micromonospora sp. NPDC049060 | reverse complement strand
GCGAGGGCCGGCCGACGACGACGGCGCTGGTCAGCCGAGTTCGGCGAGGGCCGGCCGACGACGACGGCGCTGGTCAGCCGAGTTCGGCGAGGGCCGGCCGACGACGACGGCGCTGGTCAGCCGAGTTCGGCGAGGGCCTGGGCCAGGTCCGCGCGCAGGTCCTCGGCGTCCTCCAGGCCGACGGAGACGCGCAGCAGGCCCCCGCACGGCTTGGCGTCCCCCTCGACGGGGCGGTGGGTCAGCGAGGCCGGGTGCTGGATGAGGGTGTCGACGCCGCCCAGCGACACCGCGTGGGTGATCAGCCGGCAGGCGTTCGCGACGGCGGCCGCGGCGGGCGCGCCGCCGCGTACCTCGAAGGCGAGGAGGCTGCCGGGGCCGCTCATCTGCCGTCCGACGAGCCCGGCGGGGTCGTGCAGCGACGGGTGGTGCACGACGGCGACGGCGGGGTGGGTGGCGAGCCAGGCGGCGAGCTTCTCGGCGCCGGCCTGCTGGGCGCGCACGCGCACCGGCAGGGTCTGGAGGCCGCGGTGCAGCAGGTACGCGCCGAGGGGGTGCAGGATCGCGCCGGTGAGGGCGCGGACCTGGCGCAGCCGGGCGGCCCAGTCGGCGTCGCAGGCGACCACGCCGGCGAGGACGTCGCCGTGTCCGCCGATGCTCTTGGTGGCGCTGTGCAGCACGAGGGCCGCGCCGTGGCGGGTGGGCTGCTGGAGCACGGGGGTGGCGACGGTGTTGTCGACCAGCAGCGGCACGTCGCCGGCGGCCCGGGCGAGGGCGGCGATGTCGACCAGGTCGAGGGTGGGGTTGGCCGGGGTCTCGGCGATCACCAGGGCGGTGTCGGGGCGGACGGCGGCGGCGACCTCGTCCGCGCGGGCCCAGGTGACGGTGGTGCCGAGCAGGCCGGTGGCGAGCACGTGGTCGGTGCCGCCGTAGAGGGGGCGGACGGCGACGAGGTGCCGCTTTCCGTCCCGGGTGGCGGCGAGCAGGGTGGCGGTGAGGGCGGCCATGCCGCTGGCGAAGGCGACGGCGTCGGTGGTGCCTTCGAGGTCGGCGAGGGCCGTCTCGAAGCGGGCCACGGTGGGGTTCCACAGGCGCTGGTAGACGGCGCTGCCGCCGACGGGGAGGGTGCCGCCGGTGGCGAGGGCCTCGTACGCGTCGCCGCCGGCGTCGACGGACGGCAGCGGGTTGGTGGTGGAGAAGTCGATGGGCGGCACGTGGACGCCGAGGGCGGCGAGGTCGTCGCGGCCGGCGTGCACGGCTCTGGTGTCCACGGTCGTCATGCCGGAAGGATCGAACATAGCGCCAACCTGGGGCAATAGTTCCGAACATGATTCGGTAATTGCACTTGGAGGCGCGGGCGGATTCGATGGAAGATGCCTGCATGCCCCTTGCTACGAATGATGTGCGGCGGTTCGCCGACCTGGACGACACCGACCGGGCGATCCTGTCGGAACTGGCCGCCGATGGCCGGCTGCCGAACAACGCCCTCGCCGAGCGGGTCGGGGTGGCTCCCTCGACGTGCCTGACCCGCACCCGCGCCCTGCGGGAGCGCGGGGCGATCCGCGGGTTCCACGCGGAGGTGGATCCGGCGGCGGTGGGGCTGCCGTTGCAGGCGCTGGTGTCGGTGCGGTTGACCGCGCACGAGCGGGCGGCGGTGGACGCCTTCCGGGCCCGGTCCGTGCGGCTGCCGGGGGTGGTGGCGGTGTTCCACGTGGCGGGCGCGGAGGACTACGTGCTGCACGTTCGGGCGGCCTCGGCGGACGCGCTGCGCGACTTCGTGCTGGACCACCTGGCCGTGGATCCGGCGGTGCTGCACACCCAGACGAGCCTGATCTTCGAGCAGGCGCGCGGCATGGGGTGAGGCCCGGCAGGCACCGTGAGCCTGGTTGCCGCGGGGAACAAAGCCGAGGTGGGCGGGGTTGGCCACTCGTGTGATCAACGTACCGCTGTCTGTTCTCGATCTCGCCCCCGTCGCGGCCGGCGCCACCGCCGGCGCGGCGCTGCGGCACACCACCGAGCTGGCCCGACGCACGGAGGAACTCGGGTACCGCCGGTTCTGGGTGGCCGAGCACCACAACATGCCGGCGATCGCGAGTTCCGCCCCGGCGGTGCTGCTCGCGCACCTGGCGGCGCACACGTCGACGATCCGGCTCGGCTCGGGCGGGGTGATGCTGCCCAACCACGCACCGCTGGTGGTGGCCGAGCAGTTCGGCACCCTCGAAGCGCTGCACCCCGGCCGCATCGACCTGGGCATCGGCCGCGCCCCCGGCACCGACCAGGTGACCGCGCTGGCGCTGCGCCGGACGATGGAGGGGCTGTCGGCGGAGGGCTTCCCCCGGGAGCTGGCGGACCTGATGAACTACTTCAGCGGCGAGCGGCCGGGGCCGATCACCGCCACCCCGGGCCTCGGCGAGCAGCCGGCCGTCTGGCTGCTCGGCTCCAGCGGGTTCAGCGCCCAGCTGGCGGGGCTGCTGGGCCTGCCGTTCTCCTTCGCGCACCACTTCAGCGCGCAGAACACGGTGCCCGCGCTGGCGCTGTACCGGCAGCACTTCCGGCCGTCGAAGTGGCTGGACGCGCCGTACGCGATGGTGGCCGTCAACGCGGTCTGCGCGGACACCGACGAGCGGGCGGAGTGGCTGGCGGGGCCGGCGGCGCTGTCGTTCCTGCGGCTGCGTTCGGGTCGGCCGGAGCCGCTGTCGACGCCGGACGAGGCGGCGGCGTACCCGTACACGCAGGCCGAGCGCGAGTTCGTGCGGCAGCGCCGCGACGGGCAGGCGACGGGCTCCCCGGAGACGGTACGGCGGCAGCTCGGGGAACTGCTGGCGCGCACCGGCGCGGACGAGCTGATGCTGACCACGCTGGTGTACGACGTGGCCGACCGGGTGCGCTCGTACGAGCTGATCGCCGAGCGGGTGGCCGGCGGCCTGCGCCGCGAGGGCTGAAACACGATCTTCACGTCGGCGTCACCGGGGCGACGCGTGGCCCGCCTAGTTTTGACCTCGGTGGTGGTACGGCATTCCCGGTCGGGACGGGTCGGGGATGCCGCGGTGTGGGGCACCGGGCCGGAGCTGTGCGGATTCCGCGGCTGCGGCCCGGTGCCTTTTCCGTCCCGCGACCGGCCGACCGTGCGCCCCGAGGCACCGCCGACCGGTCGCCGGTTCACCGCAGGTAGACGTTGGGCGTGGGCGGGGCGGCCATGCCGTCGCCGAGGAAGAAGCCCGGGTGCGGGGGCTGGTTGTAGGCGGTGTTCTGCCAGGCGACCGCCACCCGGTACTGCGGGTCGTGCATGAGCGTGTGGATCCGGGTGCCGGTGGGCGTGGGCGTGCTGTAGATCCGCAGGGCGCGGCTGTCGCTGGTGCGCCAGACGACCTCCTCCCGCCAGTCGCCGAACAGGTCGGCGGAGAGCGCCGGGGTGGACTTGGTGCCGTTGTTCGCCGCCACGCCGCTGGCGGTCAGCAGGCGGGTGTCGCCCCCGGTGCCGTACTTGTCGATGCGGGTTCCGTCTAGCAGTTCCCGCACGGGGTCGCCGTCCCACCAGGCGAGGAAGTTCGCCGAGGACGGCCGGCGCCCGACGACGGCCCCGGTGGCGCTGTAGAGGTCGCCCATGTGGGTGCCGACGCCCCAGAACTCGGCGCCGGGGCTGCCGGCGTGGATGTCGGCGGCGACTCCCCGGCCGGGGCCCTCGACTCCCCCGTTGTTCGGCCGCTGCCAGACGACCTGACCGGTGCGGGCGTCGTGCAGGTCGGCCGCCGGCTGGTTGCCGGACTCGTGGATCGTGAAGACCTCCAGGCCGGCGCGGCCGGGGACGAGGTCGCCGACGTGCAGGGCGTCGCCGTGGCCGAAGCCGGTGGCGTACATCAGGCGGCCGTCGTCGTTGATGGTGGCCGACCCGTACACGATCTCCTGGCGGCCGTCCGCGTCGACGTCGGCGACGGAGAGGTTGTGGTTGCCCTGGCCGTAGGCGGCGCCGTTGCCCGAGGCGTTGGAGTCGAAGGTCCACCGCTTGCGCAGGGTGCCGTCGCGGAAGTCCCAGGCCGCCACGACCGCCCGGGTGTAGTAGCCGCGGGCCATCACCAGGGAGGGGCGCTGCCCGTCGAGGTAGGCGGTGGCGGCGAGGAAGCGGTCGACCCGGTTGCCGTAGTTGTCGCCCCAGGAGGAGACGGTGCCCCGCGGCGGGTCGTAGCTGACGGTGGAGAGGACCGCGCCGGTGCGGCCGTCGAACATGGTCAGGTACTCGGGGCCGGCGAGGACGTACCCGCTGGAGTTGCGGTGGTCGGCGGTGGCGGAGCCGATCACCTGGCCGGTGCCGGAGCGGGTGCCGGCGGCGGTCTTCATGGCCACCTCGGCGCGGCCGTCGCCGTCGTAGTCGTACACCTGGAACTGGGTGTAGTGGGCCCCGGCGCGAATGTTACGGCCCAGGTCGACGCGCCACAGCCGGGTGCCGGTGAGGGTGTACGCGTCGACGTACACGTTGCCGGTGTAGCCGGACTGGGAGTTGTCCTTGGCGTTGGACGGCTCCCACTTGACCACGAACTCGTAGTCCCCGTCGCCGTCGAGGTCGCCCACGGAGGCGTCGCTCGCGGAGTACGTGTAGCTCTCGCCGCTCGGCGTGCTCGCGCCCGCCGGCACCTGCAACGGCACGTCGAGGTAGCCGGCGGGGAACTGGAGCGCGGCCGCGGAGGCGGCCTGTTCGGTGCCGCCGACGACGGCGCGCACGGTGTAGGTCGCGTCGGCCGCCGCGCCGTTGTCGAGGTAGTTGGTCGCCCCGGTGATCGGGCTGCCGTTGACCCTGGTCGCGCCGCGGTAGAGGTTGAAGGCCACCCCGGTCGTCTCGGTGCCGAGCAGCCGCCAGGAGACCAGGTTGCCGCTGCCGGAGCGGACGCTGACCAGTCCCCGGTCGAGGTCCTCCATCTGCACCGCCCCGGCCGGCGGGGTGGTCGGCGGCGGCGTGGTGGGCGGCGGGGTCGTGGGCGGCGGCGTGCTCGGCGGCGGCGGGGTGGTCGGGCCGTTGGTGGGCGCGGCGCCGGTGCAGACGGTGCCGTTGAGGGCGAAGCTGGTCGGCGCCGGGTTGCTGCCGTCCCAGGAGCCGGTGAAGCCGAACGCGGCACTGGCGCCGGTGGCGATCACCGCGTTGTAGTCGACGTTGCGGGCGGTCACCTGGGCGCCGGACTGGTCGACGACGGCGCTCCACGCCTGGGTGACCCGCTGGCCGGCGGCGTACGACCAGGTGAGGGTCCAGCCGTCCACCGGGTCGCCCAGGTTGGTGACGGTGACGTCGGCGCCGAAGCCGCCGGGCCACTGGTTGGTGATCCGGTGCTCGACGCGGCAGCCGGCGGCGGCAGCCGAGGCGGTGAGGGTCGGGAGCGTACCGGCGGCGAGTGCGGCCGCGGCGGCCGCGGCGAGCAGCGCGAGGCGGCGGTGGGTGACGGGCATGGGGAGTGTCCTCCGGGGAGGTTGGGCGCGCGGCGACCGTCGCCGTCGGCCTGCCCGGGCCGGCGGGAGGACACGCCGCGCTTGCGGCGGTGGTCCGATGCCGTCGGTGCGACGTCGGTGTCGACGCCGCCGCTCCGGTGTCGGCACCCCGGCGCCGGCAGTGCGGCGTCGGTGCTCCGGCGGGCGACGTCGAGGGGTGGCTCCGCGCACCTGCGATGCTAGGGCAAGCGCTTTCAGCGGACAATCCGTCCTCCCGTCGCCCTGCTCCGGGTTCCCCCGTGGCGGGGGGGCACCAGGCACTTCCCTTGCCCCCGGCCCGGATTCTTGATCGACTCAGGGCGTGGCTGAGCACATGACCCCGGACGAGTTCCGACGCGCCGGGCACGCCGTGGTGGACTGGATCGCCGACTACTGGGCGACGCTGGAGCGGCGTCCGGTGACCTCGCAGGACCCGCCCGGGACGGTGGCCGCCCGGCTGCCCGCCGGCCCGCCCGAGCACGGCGAGCCGGTGGAGGCCGTCCTGGCCGACCTGGACACCCTGATCACGTCGGGGCTGACGCACTGGCAGCACCCGGGCTTCTTCGGCTACTTCCCGGCCAACACCTCGGGACCCAGCGTGCTCGGCGACCTGGTCAGCGCCGGGCTGGGCGTGCAGGGGATGCTCTGGGCGACCGGACCGGCGTGCACCGAACTGGAGACGGTGCTGCTCGACTGGCTCGCCGACCTGCTGGACCTGCCGAAGCGGTTCCGCTCCGGCTCCGGCGGCGGCGGGGTGATCCAGGACTCGGCGTCCTCGGCGACGCTGGTGACGACCCTGGTCGCGCTGCACCGCGCCGGCGGCGGCCGGTGGCGCGAGGTCGGCGTCGACCGCCGCTACCGCGCCTACGCCTCCACCCAGGGCCACTCGTCCATCGAGAAGGCCGCCCGGATCGCCGGGCTGGGCGCCGACGGCGTACGGCCGGTCGAGGTCGATCCGGAGACGCAGGCGATGTCCCCGGCGGCGCTGCGCGCGGCGATCGAGGCGGACCTGGCGGCCGGCGTGGTCCCGGCGATCGTGGTGGCCACCGTCGGCACCACCTCCACGACCGCGATCGACCCGCTGCCGCAGATCGGCGCGATCTGCGCCGAGTACGGGGTCTTCCTGCACGTCGACGCCGCGTACGCGGGAGCGGCGGCGGTCTGCCCGGAGCTGCGGTTCGGGCACGCCGGCCTGGAGTACGCCGACTCGTACTGCTTCGACCCGCACAAGTGGCTGCTCACCGGCTTCGACTGCGACGCGTTCTGGGTGGCCGACACGGCGGAGCTGATCGAGGCGCTGAGCGTGCTGCCGGAGTACCTGCGCAACGCCGCCACCGAGTCCGGCGCGGTGATCGACTACCGGGACTGGCAGGTGCCGCTGGGCCGCCGGTTCCGGGCGCTGAAGCTCTGGTTCGTGCTGCGCTGGTACGGCGCCGAAGGGCTGCGCGCGCACATCCGCTCCGGCGTGGCGCTCGCCGCCCGGTTCGCCGACCGGGTCCGCGCCGACGACCGGTTCACGCTGGTGGGGGCGCACCCGTACTCGCTGGTGTGCTTCCGGCTGGCGGCGGACGACGAGGTCAACGCGGAGCTGCTGGCCCGGGTCAACGCCACGGGCCGGGTGCACCTGACGCACACCCGGGTGAACGGCCGCTACACGCTGCGCCTGGCCGTCGGCTCCCCGCAGAGCACCGAGGTCCACGTCGACGAGGCGTGGACCCTCCTCACCGACGCCGCGACGGCCCTCCTCCCCCGCTGACCGTCCGCTGCGGGCGCGGTGCGGCTAGAGATCTTGGTAGGAATCGGCCCCTGGAGGGGCACGTTTCTACCAAGATCTACGCGACGCGACGCGACGCGACGCGACGCGGGGCGAGGCGACGCGGGGCGGGGCAGGGCAGGGCGGGCGGCGCCGGGGCGGGGGTCAGCGGTTGTTGAGCGAGGGGACCGCCGCCGGGGTCGGGAGAGGGTCGGCGGCCGGGGACTCCGTCGAGGGGGCGTCGGCCGAGAACGGGCGCTCGGCCGCCGGGCTCGGGGCGTCGGCCGCGAGGGCGGTGGCCGCGAGGGCGGTGGCGGCGACGGCGCGCTGGCGGCGGGTGCGCAGCAGCGCCCGCACGGCCAGTGCCAGGGCGGCGGCCCAGGCGACGGCCAGCAGCGCGTAGACGGCCGGCCGGGCCGGGCCGCCGAGGTCGGCCGAGCGCATCAGCGTACGGGCGTTGGTCAGCACGATGACGCCGCCGATCGCCGCGCCGAGCAGTTGGGCGGGGACGATGCGCACCAGCCAGGCCGCGATCGGGGCGGCGATCAAACCGCCGACGAGCAGCGCGGCCACCATGGGCAGCAGGAAGCCCTCGGAGCCGAGGCCGATCAGGAAGCCGAGGCTGGCGGCGCCGGCGACCACGAACTCGGACGTGTCGACCGAGCCGATCACCTTGCGCGGCTCCATCCGCCCGCTGACCAGCAGGGCCGGCGTGGCGACCGGGCCCCACCCGCCGCCGCCGGTGGCGTCGACGAAGCCGGCGACCAGGCCGAGCGGGCCGAGGAAGCGGCTGCGCAGCTGGCCGCCGCGCCGATCGGTGCGCAGCGGCCGGGAGAAGCGCACCAGCAGGTACGCGCCGAGGGTGAACAGGATGCCGGCCATCCACGGGGCGGCCGACTCGGTGGAGATCGAGCTGAGGAAGGTCGCGCCGGCGAACGCGCCCACGGCGCCGGGGAAGGCGATCCGGCCGACCACCCGCCAGTCGACGTTGCCGAACCGCCAGTGCGACACCCCGGCGGCGAGCGTGGTGCCGATCTCGGCCAGGTGCACGGACGCCGACGCGGCGGCCGGCGCCACCCCGACGAGCAGCAGCAACGTGGAGGAGGTCAGCCCGTACGCCATGCCGAGCGCGCCGTCGACGAGTTGCGCGGCGAGCCCGACCAGCGCGAGGACCAGCAGCTTGCGCACGAGCGCCCCCTGACTTTTCGGCATCTCCTATCGACTTGGTCGACAATGCGGCACGGGGCGGGCCCCGGTCAAGCCTCCAACCGGTCAGTGAGACGACAGACGCCGCCCGGCCGGGGCGACGACGAGCACGAGGCGGAGCGGAGAGGAGTCCGGCGGGGATGCGGCACCAGGCCAGCCCGGACTTACCGGGACCGCGGGGCCCTCAGGCGCCGGACCAGGTGGGGCTCGGCTTCCGGAGCGCACCGGAACTGCGGAACGAGTCCGGCGACGGGCGCGATCCCGACGCGGTGCGGGTCAGGTCCAGGCGCGGGGGTCGGCGGCCAGCTCGACGACCCGGCCCGGCAGGGTGCCGCCGGCCACGTCGGCGATGGTGACCAGTTCCAGGATCTCGCGCTCGCTGGCCCGCAGGGCGATCCAGACCTCCTGGAGGGCGCGCGCCGCCCCGTGGTAGCCGAGTTCCTCGGGCCGCTGCCCGCGTACGTGCGCGAGCGGGCCGTCGATCACCCGGATCACCTCGGCCAGCGAGATCTCCCCGGCCGGTCGGGCCAGCCAGTAGCCGCCCTCGGGGCCGCGCTGGGCCTGCACGATGCCGCCCCGGCGCAGTTGCAGCAGGATGCTCTCCAGGAACTTCGGCGGGATCTCCTGGGCGCGGGCGATCTGGTCGGCGGTCACGGGCCGGCTTCGCCCGGGCCCGGCGTCGGCGGTCACCGAGGCGAGCTCGGCGACCGCGCGGAGGGCGTAGTCGACCCGGGCGGAGAGGCGCATGTGGCAAGGTTAGTCGCCTGACCGACCCGCCCGGACGATCACCCCTCGACCGATCGGCCGGTGGCGATGCGCGGGCGGCGTCGGAGACGACGCTGGTGGCGAGCCCGACGGGCAGCCGCGTTCGACCTCGCGGCACAGCCGATGGAAGGTGGCGGCCTCGGGCCGGGCCGCGCCACGACGGTCGGGACGGTCAGTCGCCGACGCGGCGCAGCAGCCCCTCCTGCACGGCGCTGGCGATGTGGTGCCCGTCGGTGGTGAACATGCGGCCGGTGGCGAGCCCCCGGGCGCCGGAGGCCGACGGGCTCCAGCAGTCGTAGAGGAACCACTCGTCGGCGCGGAACGGCCGGTGGAACCAGAGCGCGTGGTCGAGGCTGGCCCCGACCACGCCGCCCGGGCCCCAGACCTCGCCGTGCACGGAGAGCACCGAGTCGAGCAGCGTCAGGTCGGAGGCGTACGTCAGCGCGCAGGCGTGCAGCAACGGATCCTCGGGCAGCTTGCCGTCGATGCGCATCCAGACCCGCTGGTGGGGGTCGGCGGGGCGGTCGCCGGGGCGTACCCAGCCGGGCTCGCCGACGTAGCGGACGTCGATCGGGCGCGGGATCTGCGCCCAGATGCCGAGCCGCTCCGGGTAGCGGGCGAGCCGATCGGCCATCGTCGGGACCTCGTCCGGCCCCGGCACGTCGGGCGGGGTGGGGGCCTGGTGGTCCAGGCCCTCCTCCGTCCGCTGGAACGACGCCGACATGAAGAAGATCGGCTTGTCGTGCTGGAGCGCCACCGAGCGGCGCACCGAGAAGGAGCGGCCGTCGCGGACGTTCTCCACCTCGTAGACGATCGGCTCGGCCGGGTCGCCGGGCCGCACGAAGTAGCCGTGCAGGGAGTGCACGAAGCGGGCCGGGTCGACGGTGCGTCCGGCGGCGACCAGCGCCTGGCCGGCGACCTGGCCGCCGTACACCCGCTGGGGACCGACCGGGGGGCTCATCCCCCGGAAGGTCATCCCGCCGGTGTGCTCCAGGTCGAGCACCTCCAGGAGCTGGTCGACCGCGGCCTGCCCGACCGCGACGTCCGCGTCGCTCACTGCAAGGCCCGCGCCGACGCCGCGTCGACCAGCGATCCGAGCTGGTGTACGCGCAGCGTGTTGGTCGAGCCGGGGGTGCCGGGCGGGCTGCCGGCGACGATCACCACGTAGTCGCCGGGGTTGGCCCGGTCGAGCCCGAGCAGCGCCTGGTCGACCTGGCGGAACATGTCGTCGGTGTGCTCGACGAACGGCATCAGGAACGTCTCGACGCCCCAGGAGAGGGCGAGCTGGTTGCGCACCTCGGGCACCGGGGTGAACGCGAGCAGCGGCAGGTCGCAGTGCAGCCGGGACAGCCGCCGCACGGTGTCGCCGGTCTGCGAGAAGGCGACCAGGGCCTTCGCGCCGATGGCCCGGGAGATCGAGGAGGCGGCGACGGTCAGCGCGCCACCGTGCGTACGGGGGTCGTGCTGGAGGCGCGGCACGCCGATCGAGCCGGACTCGGTGGTGGTGACGATCTTCGCCATGGTGCTGACGGTGAGCACCGGGTACTTGCCGACGCTGGTCTCGCCGGAGAGCATCACCGCGTCCGCGCCGTCGAGCACGGCGTTGGCCACGTCGGAGGCCTCGGCGCGGGTCGGCCGGGAGTTCTCGATCATGGAGTCGAGCATCTGGGTGGCCACGATGACCGGCTTGGCGTTCTCCCGGCAGAGCTGCACGGCGCGCTTCTGCACCAGCGGCACCTGGTCGAGCGGCAACTCCACGCCAAGGTCGCCGCGGGCGACCATGACGCCGTCGAAGGCCAGCACGATCTGCTCCAGGCAGTCGACCGCCTCGGGCTTCTCCACCTTGGCCAGCACCGGCCGGTGCACGCCCTCCTCGGCCATGATGCCGTGCACCAGCTTGATGTCGTCCGCCGAGCGGACGAAGGAGAGCGCGATCAGGTCGACGCCCAGGCCGAGGGCGAAACGCAGGTCCTCGGCGTCCTTGTCGGACATCGCCGGCACGCTGACCGCCACGTTCGGCAGCGAGACGCCCTTGTTGTTGGAGACCGGGCCGCCCTCGGTGACCAGGCAGCGGATGTCGTTGCCGGTGACGTCGGTGACCTCGACGGCGACCCGGCCGTCGTCGATCAGCAACCGGTCGCCGGGCTTGACCTCCTGCGGAAGCTTGCGGTAGGTGCAGGAGACCCGCTCCTTGGTGCCGAGCACGTCGTCACCGGTGATGACGACCGAGTCGCCGGTGCGCCACTCGTGCGGGCCGTCGGCGAACCGGCCGAGCCGGATCTTCGGGCCCTGGAGGTCGGCGAGCACGGCCACGGGCCGGCCGGCCGCTTCCGCGGCCTCGCGGACCAGCCGGTACACCGCCTCGTGATCCTCGTGGCTGCCGTGGCTGAAGTTGAGTCTCGCCACGTTCATGCCGGCCTCGACGAGGCCCCGGATGCGCTCCGGCGACGAGGTGGCAGGACCAAGAGTGCAAACGATCTTCGCGCGGCGTGTCACGCCCATCAGGCTAGTCTCTCCTCCGGGTCTGGCTGTGGGCCGACCCCTTGCGGACTGCGGAACATTGTCCAACGACGCGCGTCACGCGCGCAGCCGGCGGGCGGAACCCACGCCGGAACGTTGAGGCGGCGGGCATCGGCGACCGCGCGCGGGGAATCGTACGCCCCCGGCGCGAACGGACGTCCAGGCGGTTACGCGACGAGCAGGAGCACGCTGATCGCCAACATCACCAGGGCGGTGGCGCCGTGGACGCCGTAGACCGCAGCCTTGGGCCCGTTGCTGCGCAGCACGATCAACGCGTCGCCCACGGGGATGCAGGTGGCGGCCAGCATGAACCAGCCCAGCAGGTGGGGTGACCCGTTGGCCACCAGGATGAAGATGAAGAGCCCGCAGGCCATGTCGCGTACGGCTTTGACGGTCAGCCACGCCTGGAAGCTGCGGTCCTCGGTCGGGGTGCCGGGAATGCCGAAGCCGACTGCGGCCTGCGGCGCCCGGAAGGCGAGTGCGCCCATGAAGATGACGCCCACGCCGATCAGTCCGGCGAGCGCGGTGGCGACGTTGGAAAGCATGGTGAAGTCCTCTCGGTAACAGCGCCTACCGAAAATCTAGCGACGCTAGTTCTCGTGTCGAAGATAGCGCTATCTTCGACAGAATGTCTAGCGCTGCTAGGATGACGTCATGTCTGCCTCCGAGAAGCGCCGTGACCGAGAACGCGCCCAACGTCATCAGCTGATCATCACCGCGGCTCGAGAACTCGCCGAGGCCGAGGGATGGGAGGCGATGACGACGCGACGGCTCGCCGAGCGTGTCGAGTACAGCCAGCCCGTGCTCTACAGCCATTTCAGCGGCAAGGACGCCATCGTCCGGGCCGTCGCGATCGACGGCTTCGGCGAGCTCGCCGCCGACCTGCGCCGGGCGCGACTGGCCAGCCCCGAGCCACCGCAGACCCTGCGCGCCGTCTGCCGCGCCTACCTGGAGTTCGCCGCCCAGCGACCCGCCCTCTACCAGGCAATGTTCGTCATGCCGACCGACGTGAAGTTCGCGCACGCCGAGACACCGCCCCCGCTGCGCGCGGCCTTCGACGAATTCGTCAGCTGCTACCGCCCGGACAACACGCGACGCGAACTGGCCGCCGAGGTCATCTGGAGTGCGGTGCACGGCATCGCCACCCTGTCGGGCAGCGGCCGTATCCCCCCGGACAGCCAGGAGGAGCGACTCGATTTCCTCGTCAACCAGCTCGCCGACACCTCCGGCTGACCGGCCGCACGCCACACGTGGGATACAGGACGGCCGAGTCTCAGAGCCAAGCCCCTCAGCTCTGCGTCTTGACCAGCGGGAATTCCAGCGAGCCCTCCGGGCAGAGGAAGGTCAGCACGTCCACCCGGTAGAGCCCCGCCTGGACGGCCGGGTCGGCCTCCATCACGCTGCGTACGTCGTCCACGGAGCCGGTGCGGGCCAGGCCGAAGCCGATCGGCGGGTCCGGTTCGCGGGCCGGGCCGTCCACCGAGCCGGCGACCAGGATGATCCCCCGCCGTTGCAGGGCCTGCATGTGCGCCAGGTGCTCGGCCTGCAACCGCTGCACCGTCTCCGCCGGCAGCGCCCGCCCGGCCGCGCCGGGATACAGCACGATGCATTCGTACGTGTCGAGCGCGAAGTCGACCTGCGGCACTCCCGTCATGGCGTTCCCTCCCGCGTCGCGCCGCACGCGGCGACGTGCGCTCGGCCGACCGGCGGGGCGAGCCGCCCGTGGTCGACGTCGAGCCGGCACGGCCCAGCGTCGCACGGGCAGCCGGCCGGCACGGGCGCTCCGGTCAACTTCGCCGGCCGCCCGGCCCGGTTGCGGCCCACTCGCGCCGTTTCCGCAGCCCAGCGGGCGCGGCGGGCAAGGCGCCGGCGGCGTGGGGGCAGGACGCGGGCGGCGCACACGGAACGCGGCGGCCGGGCGCTGTCCGACCCCCGTCCTACGCTGCAGGCGTGGGCACGAGCTACCAGACGATCCTGGCCGTGGGCGAGCTGACGGAGATTCGCAGGGTGCTGACCGACGTCGGCACCGAGGCGTACGTGACGCGGGTCGGCGAGCGCCGCTGGGCGGTCGTCCCGCGCGAGGAGGAGGAGAGCGGCTACGCCGAGGTCGACGACCTGGCGCAGCTGATCACCCTGCTCACGCGCGAGCCTGCGGTCACCTTCGACGTCTTCGACTCCAGCGTCATGACCGCCACCCTGCATGTCGACGGCCGGGAGGCGCACCGTTACCTCTCCGACCGGGGCTGGGTGACGGAATACTGGGACGACGACGACAACGAGGTCCTCGCCGGCTTCGACGGCACGATCCATCCGCTCGACGCCCCGCCGCCGCCCGGCCCGAGCGGGGACGACCCGGCCGTGTTCGCGCCGCTGGGGGTCGGCGCGGTCGACGTCGCCGCGCTCGGCGCGGCCCTGCGCGGGGAGGTGCCGCTCGACGACGCGCCCCGGCTGTTCGCCGAGTGCCAGCACGTGGCGATCCTCGACGCGCTGGGGCTGGACCCGTGCCCGCTGACCCGGCCCTTCCGGCACACCCACCTCGATCACCTGCCAGCCCCGGTGCACGTGCGGCCCGGGTGATCCCGGTCTCGATCCGCCCCGGCGGTGGTGTGGGCGACGATCGGCGGGAAAGCCTCTCGGTGGTGGGATCGACCGCCGGAGACGGACGACAGGATGGGAATCCACGCATGACGAATGACGCCGGCAAGCAGCCCGCGAAGGCCTCGGGGACGTACCGGATCGGGGGCGACCTCCAGGTCGACCGGCTCGGCTACGGCGCGATGCAGCTCACCGGCCCCGGCGTGTGGGGCGACGCGAAGGACCCGGCCGAGGCCGTGCGGGTGCTGCGCCGGGCGTACGAGCTGGGCGTGACGTTCATCGACACGGCCGACTCCTACGGGCCCTTCGTCAGCGAGCTGCTCATCCGGGAGGCCCTGCACCCGTACGCCGACGACCTGGTGATCGCGACCAAGGCCGGCCTGACCCGCTCCGGCCCAAGCGACTGGCGCCCGGTGGGGCGCCCGGAGTACCTGCGCCAGCAGTGCGAGCTGAGCCTGCGGCACCTCGGCCTGGAGGCGATCGGGCTCTACCAGCTGCACCGGATCGACCCGCAGGTGCCGCTCGCCGACCAGCTCGGGGAGCTGGCGCTGCTCAAGCAGGAGGGCAAGATCCGGCACATCGGCCTGTCCGAGGTGACCGTCGAGCAGATCGAGGCGGCCCGCGCCGTCACCCCGATCGTCTCGGTGCAGAACCTCTACAACCTGGCGGACCGCAGCGCGGAGGCCGTCCTGGAGCACTGCGAGCGCAACGACCTCGCGTTCATCCCCTGGTTCCCGATCGCCACCGGCAACCTGGCGCGGCCGGGCGGTCCGCTGGACGCGATCAGCACCGGGCACGGCGCGACGCCCGCCCAGCTCGCGCTTGCCTGGCTGCTGCGCCGGTCGCCGGTGATGCTGCCGATCCCGGGCACGTCGTCGGTGGCGCACCTGGAGGAGAACGTGGCCGCCGCCGAGGTGCGGCTGACCGACGACGAGTACGCGGCCCTCGCCGAGGCCGCCTGACGACGTGGCAGTGGGGCGGGCGGCACACGGCCGACCGCCCCACGCGAGCGCTACAGGGCGAAGCAGTTGGGGCGGATCGGCTGATCGCGTAGGGCCTGCCGGATCACCGTGTAGGTGGTGCCGTCGAGCACCAGGCCGAGGTGCCCGACGACCCGCAGGGGGCACGCCGACTGGATCAGCACGTTTGTCACTCCGTCGGCCAGTTTGGCGTTGTCGACGGGGCGCACCAGCTCGTCCTGGAGGGTGCGCACCGCCGTCCAGCGGACCGTGCCGGGGGTGTCGTCGCCTGCGTTGAGGCCGGCGAGGAACGACGAGCCGATCGACATCTGCTGGCAGGCGACGATGCCGGCGCAGCTGCCCAGGCCGAGGAACTTCACGATGTTGGCCACGTACGTGCCGTACTGCGGGGTGCCGAGGCTGACGTAGCGGTCGATGCTGCTGGTCCCGCCCAGGTTCTTGATGAAGTACCGGGACACCAGGCCGCCCTCGGAGTGGGCGACGACGTCGACCTTGGCCGCGCCGGTCGACGCGCGGACCTGCCCGACGAAGCTGCTGAACGCGCGGGCCGAGGTGGGGATGTCGCCGAGCCCGAGGTTGGGCAGCTGGTAGACCCAGACCCGGTACCCGTCGACGCGCAGCCGGGAGGCCAGCGGCTCGTACGCGGAGGCGATGCCGCTGAGGCCACCGACGACGATGACGGGGTTGGCTGCCGCGGCGGCGGCGATCTCGGCGGTGGTGCTGGTGACGCGTTCCCCGGCTGCGGGGGCGGTGGCGCTTGCGCTGGCCGCGGGCCGGTCGGGGGCCGCGACGGCGGCGGCGGGGGCGGCGAGGACGGCGGCGACCGTGACGGCGAGGGCGGGGACGATCTTTCGGAGCAGCAAAGCTGCACCTCCCATGGAGGAACCCGGTGGCACCGGGCGGGGCGGGGGTGGTTCCGATCGATCGTGGACACGATGATGCCCGCCACAATCCGGAAACGTCAATGGAAAGTTACGCGCGGGTAGCTCCCGCGTGACCCCGGAACATCCCGCGTCCGCCCGCCCTCCGTCCAACCACGACGAACGCCGCCCCCGCCCGGGTGGGCGGGAGCGGCGTCGGAGCCCCGTCGGTCAGCCGGCCGGCGTCATCGACTCCGGCTCAGGCTGGGCCTGGCCGTTCTTGACGTACGTCGGGTGCAGGTGCACCGGCTTCGCCTCCTGGCGCTTCTTGCGGGCCCGCAGGTTGAGGAACTCGACGAAGATCGAGAAGGCGATCGGGCCGTACACGTAGCCCTTCGGGATGTGCTGGTCGAAGCCCTCGGCGACCAGGCTGGCCCCGATGAGCAGCAGGAACGACAGGGCGAGCATCTTCACCGTCGGGTGCTCGTTGACGAACCGGCTGATGGCGCCGGCCGACACCAACATGACGATCATGGCGATGATCACCGCCGCGACCATGATGAACAGCTGGTCGACCATGCCGACGGCGGTGATCACCGAGTCGAGGGAGAACACCACGTCGAGAACGAGGATCTGGGCGATCACCGCGCCGAACGAGGCGACCTTGCCCGACTTGGCGTGCTCCTCCCCCTCCAGGTGCTCGTGGATCTCGTAGGTGGCCTTGCCCAGAAGGAACAATCCGCCCAGTAGCAGGATCAGGTCCCGCCCGGAGATCTCCTGACCCAGCACCGTGAACAGCGGTGCGGTCAGCCCGATCACCCAGGACAGCGACGCCAGCAGGATCAGCCGCGTCACCAGGGCCAGCGAGAGCCCGATCGTGCGGGCGCGGGCCTGCTGGTGCTCGGGCAACCGCCCGGCCAGGATCGAGATGAACACCACGTTGTCGACGCCCAGCACGATCTCCAGCAGGAGCAGCGTCGCGAATGCGATCCACAGCTCGGGACTGGCTAGAAACTCCATGTCATCCTCGTCTTTCGCGACTGCCGCCAGGTCGTTCACCCGGTCGAACAACCAATCGTCGCCGCATGACGTACCCGCGCGGCCCGTCACCGCAACACGGAGCGGATCACGGCAGGTCGTGCGCCCGGAGAGTCCACAGGGGACGGCGCCCCCGCCGGAGCTGGTGCGGTGGCATGCTGTGATCCGTGCGCTCGACACCGCCCCGCGAAGAGCCGCTGCGGGTGATGCCGTGGTGGCTGGTGCTCGTCGGGCTGCTGGTCGCCGCGCTGCTCGGCTGGCTGGTGCTCGACTGGCTGCTCGGCGAGGCCGACCGCGCCGCCCAGCCGGACACCCGCGCGACGCTGCGCATCGACGCCATCCGCACCGGGCTGACCGTGGTCGCCGGCACCGGCGGCGGGCTCGCCCTGCTGCTGGCCGCCCGGCGACAGTGGATCGGCGAACGCGCCCAGCGGCACCAGGAGGCCGTCGCCGCGCAGGACCAGGCGCACCGAAAACGGGTGCAGGCGCACGCGGAGGCGGTCGCCGAGGCCGGGCAGAGCCACCAGGAACGGCAGGCCGAGGCCGCCGAGCGCGACGCCGCCGAGCGCCGGCTGACCGAGCTGTACACCAGCGCCGTCGCGCTGCTTGGCAACGACAACGCGGCCGTACGCCTGGGCGGCCTGCACGCCCTGGAGCGGCTCGGGCAGGACAATCCCGCCCAGCGGGAGACGATCGTGGCGGTGCTCTGCGCGTACCTGCGGATGCCGGCGCCGGAGGACGACGCGCGCGAGGCGGAGGTGCGCCGCACCGCCCAGCGGGTCCTGACCCGGCACCTGCGCGCGGACGACGACGCCTACTGGCCCGGGGTCAGGCTGGATTTGACCGGCGCCCGGCTCGACGGGTTCGACGCGACCGGCTGCACCCTGGACGACGCGGACCTCACCGGCGCGGTCTGCGCCGGCACCACCAGCCTGGCCGGCGCGACCGTGCGCGGGCGGCTCGCCCTCGGCGCGACCTTCGCGGACCTGGCCTGCGACGACCTGCGCGGCGACGCCGAGATCGTCCTCGACGACGCCCGCGTCGAAGGCCAGGTCACCTTCGACCGGGCCGAGCTGGCGGGCGAGCTGTCGTGCCGGCGCGCGACGATCGGCCGGGCCTCGTTCCGGGGCACCACGCTGCACCGGACGGCGAGTTTCGACGCGACCCGCTTCACCGGCAGCGTCAGCTTCCGCGAGGCGGTCTTCCTGAGCGGGGTCTCGATGGACCACGCCGTGTTCGCCGGCTACGCCGGGTTCCGGCAGACCCGCTTCGCGGACATGGCCCTGCTCCGGTGGACCGAGTTCGGTGACCAGACCTGGTTCGAGCGGGCCCGGTTCGAGGGGGCGGCGAACTTCGGCCGGGCCCGTTTCCACGGCCCGGTCACCTTCGACGGGGCGACGTTCGCCCGCCGTCCCCTGGTGGACCAGGCGCGGGCGACGGCCGCCGGCTCGCATGCCTGGCCCGAGGGTACGACCGTCGCCCCGCTGGACGACGACTGGCTGCTGCTCACCGATTCCTGACCGGTGCCCTTCCCCCGCTTCCGCGCCGTCCGACGGGCCGACGATCACCGTGGGAGGCCGCTAGGCTGGCCGGATGGCGGAGACCATTGAGGACAGCCCGGTCGAGTGGGTGGCCAGCCACGTGCGCCGCTACGTGGCGAGCGACGGCGCCGACGGCGGGAAGTTCCACGGCTACGACAGCCTGCTGATCACCACCCGGGGGCGCCGCTCGGGCACGCTGCGGCGCACCGCGCTCATCTACGGCCGCGACGGCGACCGCTACCTGCTGGTGGCCTCGAACGGCGGGGCGGCACGGCACCCCGCCTGGTATCTCAACCTGTGCGCCGACCCGCAGGTGGAGGTGCAGGTCGGGGCCGAGAAGTTCCGGGGCACGGCGCGCACCGCCACCGTCGAGGAGCGGCCCCGGCTGTGGCAGGTGATGACGGAGGTCTTCCCGACGTACGCCCGCTACCAGAAGGAGACCGACCGGGAGATCCCGGTGGTCGTCGTCGAACGGGTCTGACCGCTGCCGGCCGGGCGGGCACCCGAGCGGCGAGCCGGGTCGTCAGGCGCGGTCGCTGATCTCGGCGAGGAAGGCCCGCCAGGCGGTCGGGGTGAAGACCAGCGCGGGACCGGCCGGGTCCTTCGAATCCCGTACGCCGACGACGCCGGGCAGGTTGTCGGCCACCTCGACGCAGGTCCCACCGTTCGTCGACGAGCTGGACGACTTGCGCCAGCGCGCACCGGTCAGATTGTCCATGTCTTCGCCGCTTCCTTGAGCACGTCGAGTGATTGCCTGAGCGGGAGGGCTTCGCCTCGGACAGCGTCCCACGCCAGTCCCACGCGAGCAATCGCGTCAGGCTGCCCGGTGGTCTGTGACTCCAACTGATGGTCCACGCAGCCCGCCCGCGAGCCATCGGGAAGATCGGCCAGGATGAAGGCTCCGGCCAGTCCTGAGTAGATGCCAGCAGACAGCGGCACGACCTGCAACTGGATATGCGGCTGTTCGGCGCAGGTCAGCAGGTGTTCGAGCTGCTCGGCCATCACGTCGGGACCGCCGCAAGCCCGCCGGACGACCATCTCGTCGAGCACCACGAAGAGCTGTGGGCTCGGCAGGCGGGCGAGCACCGCCTGCCGTTCCATCCGCGCCGCGACCCGCTGGTCCAACTCGGCAACCGGCGTCCGCGCCGCCCGGAAGGTCGCTCGGGCGTACGCCTCGGTCTGGAGAAGTCCCGGCACGAATGCGTGCTCGTACCAGCGCAGGGCGGTCGCCTCCCGCTCGATCTGTATCCATTCGCGCAGCCAGATCGGCGCGGCGTCGCCCTTGACCAGCTCGTTCCAGAGCGTCGTGAAGTATCCGCCGGTGTCCAGCGCCCCGTCGACGGCGGTCAGGTAGGGCGGGGTGGGTGGCTTCGTCCCGGTCTCGATCGCGCTCACCTGGGAGTCCGAGCAGAAGACCAGCTCACCGAGCTGCGCCTGGGTCAACCCGGCGGCCGACCGGCGTCGCCTCAGCTCACGCAGCAGGTACTCCGACGGCGAGATTCCCACAGCTTCCACACCCTTCCACGAGTCTCCGCACCGTTCTCTCCCGGCCCGAAACCGCGCACTACGTTCCGCGATCACGCGGTGACTGTTCCGAGCCTAGGGGGCGTGCGTCCAGGGTGGAAGGAGGGCGGCGCGCCCGGTGGAATCGGTCCCCCCGACCCGGTGGGCGCGCACGTCACGGGGGGTCGCTGCTGGCGAGCATCCGCAGCGACCCCCGTTCCCACTCACCGATGGAAGGAGGCGTCCGTGCCCGTGTCGAGGCCCGCGAATGCCGTACCGGCGTCGCGCTGGGCGGCGCGCCCCGCCGCCCCGACGCCCAGTACCCGCGAGGACGGGACGCCACGGGTCAGCCCCGGCGTGTACCTGCTGACGCGCGAGGCGTCGCCGCAGTTCGCGACGCCGATCACGGTACGGGTGATCCGCGAGCGCACCGACCTGGTCACCTACCACGGCTGGACGTGGATCGAGGTGTACCAGCTCGACGCGCGCGGCGACGCGGTCGAGCAACGCGAGTTGTACGTGCGACCCGACGGGATGCGCCCCACGCAGACGCCCTCGGCCGTGCGTAAGCCCTCGGCGCAGCGGCGCGCTCCGGCCCGGCGGAACGCGGGGACCAGCCGGTGAGGACGCCCGTCCGCGACCACGTACCGTCCCGCCCGACGTGGCGCTGCCGGGCCTGCGGGATCGCCTGGCCCTACTCCCCGGCGAAGCTGCTCCTCCTCGCGAGGTACCGGGGCGACATGCCGGGGCTCATGGTCCACCTCGTGACGCTGCGGGAGGAGGCCGCCGCCCAGCTCGCCGAGCACGACCCCGGCGTGCAGTCGACGGATCTGCACAGGCGGTTCACGGACTGGATGCCGGTCCGCTCGCCCTGACAGTCACGGACCAACTACGCTCGGACAGCGCGGGACCGCACGGGAGCGACGAGTGCCGAGGCCCACGAAGCAGCCGAGCACACGGAGCGAGCAGATGAGCCGGACCCGCATCCACAACCTCTCCATCTCGCTGGACGGGTTCGCCGCCGGTGAGGGCCAGTCCCTCGACACCCCCATGGGCCACGCCGGTACCCGGCTGCACGAGTGGATGTTCGCCACCCGCTTCGGCGCTCCGATCATGGGACGCAAGGGCGGCACCGGCGGCACCGACGACGCGTTCGCTCAGCAGCACGAGCCCGACATCGGCGCCGAGATCATGGGCGCGGGCAAGTTCGGACCCCCGGGCTGGCAGGACGACGCCGACTGGAAGGGATGGTGGGGCCCCAACCCGCCGTTCCACACGCCGACCTTCGTGCTGACCCACAAGCCGCGCCCGCCGATCGAGATGGCCGGCGGCACGACGTTCCACTTCCTCGACGCCTCGCCGGCCGAGGCCCTCGCCGTCGCGCGCGAGGCGGCAGCCGGCAGAGACGTACGCGTCGGCGGCGGCCCGACCGTCGCCCGCGACTTCATCGCGGCGGGACTCGTCGACCACATCCATCTGGTCCAGGTGCCGATCGTGCTCGGCCGGGGGGTGCGGCTGTGGGACGGCCTCGAAGCCCTCGAAGCGAGCTACGACATCGAGGCGGTCTCGACACCCACCGGCGTCACCCACCTCACGTTCACGAAGCCCTGACGCCCCGGGGTTCCTGCCGCCGCAGTCACCCTGCGCCGCCCTCCGCCCACGACGACCCGCCCGACTCGCTGTTACCGCCCGCGCCGACCAGCGGCACGGCCACGGGTGGAACACCAGGGGTGTCTCCTGGCCGTGGTGACACCCCTGGTGTTCCACCCGTGCCGGCCGAGGCGTGGCCGAACACCAGCAGCAGCCCCGCCGGCCTTGCCGGCCGGCATGCCACGACCAGGCGGGCACGTCGTCGTCCGGGTTCGTAGGGTGGCCCATGGACGGGGCAGCTCGACAGGGACCGCACGGGGCAAGCCATGGAGCGACAGGGAAGCTGGTGGCGCGCGGGATCAGGTCGGGTCGGGGCTACGCCGCCCGAGTGCCTCGGCGATGGCGGCGAACTCTCGCAGGGCCGCCTCCAGGTCCTCCACGATCTCCTGCGCGATGACCTCGGGCGGCAGCAGGGCGTCCGCGTCCTCCAGCGAGGCGTCGTTGAGCCAGGTGATGTCGAGGTTCACCTTGTCGCGGGCGATCAACTCCTCGTAGGTGAAGGCCCGGAACCGCTCGGTCTCGACCCGCTCGGATCGGTCCTTGCCCGGCAGGTAGCAGTCCACGAAGTCCTGAAGGTGCTCCCGGCGCAGTGGGTTCTGCTTGAGGGTGAAGTGCTGGTTGGTGCGGAAGTCGTACACCCACAGCTTCTGGGTCCATGGCTGTTCCCGGGCTCGCTTGCGCTCGAAGAAGAGCACGTTGGCCTTGACCCCGCCGGCATAGAAGATGCCGGTGGGCAGGCGCAGCATGGTATGCAGGTCGTGCCCGGAAGGAGGTGCCACCGTGACCTACAACGAGCTTCCCTGGCGGGCCGCACGTGGTGCTCTGCCGGAGGCCGCAAACTCGAACGAGGAGATCGACGTCGACATGATGCAGGCGTACTGCGCCCGCCAGGTCGTGAGCGTCGAAACAGCCGTCGTCCTGGCCACGGCGAACGCCGCCCTCGAAGGCGAAGAGTTCGACGAGGAATGGCAGGATCGACTCCGGGATGTCGCGTCCGGCCGCACCAGCGCCGACGATCTGGTCGCTCAGGAAATCGCCCGGATCAGCGGTGATCGAACCTGACCGCTAATGCTGGCCGGGCACCGACTTCTGCATCACGCCGTCAGCAGCCGCGCCGCCGGCTGGCTGCTAGCCTGCGGGGCCGATGACAGGACGATTCGGCAATCGGGACATCTTCAGCGTCGAGGTCGGCGAGCCCCTGTCTCCCAACCTTCGCGTCGTCGACCTGTGGGCGGCAGGCAAAAAGCTGACGACCCATGACAACGTGGCCTACGTACCGTCCACCTGCTACTACATGCACACTGCGGCAGCACAGGTGCGCCAGCGCGCGATTCAGCCCTGCCCCTCTCCCGAACAGTCACCGGAGGAGATCTTCCGGCAGCTTGAGGCCGACGAGACGGACTTCCGCGAGCAGTACTGGTTCATACAGTGGAGCGAGATCGTCGACAACGTGTCGTGCTACGCCTACCTCGACGATGACCTGGTGATCGTCTTCGCGTTTCGGCGAGCCGATCATCCCTTCCCTGAAGACGTGGGCAAGGTCTTCGTCGCCAGAATCCCACCAAACGAATTCGCGGCCACCTTGAACCAGGCGGTTGACCTGCTGAACAACGAGCCAGTGGGCTGAGGCCCGGCTTAGTCCGCTGGTGGACGTGCTGCGGCCGGCGGTTCAACACCTGAGCTGACTGAGCCATTTCGCTCCGATACCGCCACGACTGCAAGCGCCGTTGCCAGAAGCTGCCCTCGGTCCACCTGTCCGGGGTCGACCAACACGTTGACGGCGACGCCAGGCTCAGCGAGCCAGAACGCCTGGGAGTCGTCGCGAAGTCCCGCAGACCCACCGTGCGTGAAGTCGGTCAACGGCCAGTCGCCAAGGTCGCGCTCGTGATACTCGGTGAGAAAGTCGCGCAGCGCGGCGAGGTCGGTCAACCGCTCGCCCCGCATGACATGTACGCGCAGGTCGACCTGGTGACCGTCGTCGGTCTGCCGCTCCCAGACCCGCGTGGCGAACCGGACGTCGTCCCATTCGCTGGCGAAGTCGGAGACCTCAGTGCCGATGTCACCCGGCACCTGCCGGATGTGGAACCCGTCCAGCACCCCACCGTCACGCGTCATTGGCTCGGACACCCCGGTCATCCCGCCGCCTCGATCGCGGCCTCGGCACGGTCCAGGTAGTCCCACCACTTCTCGTCGTCACGGCGGCAGGACGACAACAGGTTCGCGGCAACCACGAAGGCGAGCACAATGATGTTCTCGATTGGAACAGCCTCACCGAACGGCTCCCCGCTCATGAGCTTCGAGAGGAAGACCTCGATCTCATCACGGGTTGGCTGCGCCCATGACTCTGCCTTGGCGATCTCCGTAGCAATCGCCGTCACCTGCTCCCGCGTTGGCCTGCCACCGTGCACGTCCGTCATCAGGTAGCCCACGACCGCAAGTGTCAGTTGCACGGTCGAACGGGCAAGTTCGTCACTTCTGAGTGTCTGAAGTTGCTGGTCGAGCATCCCGAAGTCCCGCTTGACGGCGGCGTGGATGGTGACCCGCATGGCGGCCTCTACCGAACTGTCAATCTTCACCGCGATCCTCTCGACGCTTCTTCAACCAGGACTTGCCAGCGCTGACCGAGGCAGCCCCCGCCAGGAGAGTCCCCGCCACGGCTTTCGGTAGCACCGGCATGAACTCGGAGACCGTTGCCCAAGTAGCTGCGCCCGCTGACGCCCAGAACCCGATGGCCTCAGCGCTGACTCGCTCGCGCCGAGGTGCCGGCGTCTCGTCGCTACGGGCGTCCGCCGCTCGACGGGCAGCAGCGGCCGGTCCAGCGTTCGGCACTGCCTGCCGCAGCACAATGGGTGGTTGGCTGGTTGTGCCGCCACCACCCGTGCTCAGTTTCCCAACGCGTGCACCTTGGCGATCGTCTCCTGCACCTGCTGCTTGGCCGGCTCGCTGCCCTGCGCGGCCCGCATCAGCGCCTCCCGGTACGAGTCGATCATGCCGATCAGCGGCCCGGCGCCAATGCCCTGCAACGCGCCCGCGACAAGCTGCCGGGCCTCAGCTGCATCCTGGGCTGCCGCCGCCGTCTTGGCTTTGGCCTCGTCCAGCTTCTGCGACGCCGCCGCCAGTCTGGCGATCATCTCCGCTGCGCTCACGTGCCCTCCCCCGATCCACCACGGATGACCGTCGCGCCCCCGCACGGGCCACGACCACAGAGGAGAGTACGAGATCAGTGCACCGAACGCGACCGCGCGACCACCCAAAGACAACACCGGCGGCTAGGTATCGGAGATACATTGCCCTGTCGAGGGCTATCTGTCGGCATTCGGGTTCAACGCAGAGCCAGGTACGCCAGACGTATACAGATCGGGTTGCCTGCCGCTTCGGCTCCATCGGTGGCTGCGGACGCAGTGGCCCCCTTCCGCGGCTCATGCTGGGTTACCAATAGAGTCGGGTCGGCGTCGGCGAGTTCGAGTTCATAGCCACCAGCCCGGCATGCCCGTCTATGCGCGCTTCTCACCGGTACGGTGTGGCCGTGGAAACCTTGACCCAGATGCGGTCCGGAGCGACGATCGAGCGGTTGCTCTGCCACCCCAGGCTGCCGTTGATAGCCGGTTGGGACAGCGAACGCCCCGCGATCCGAATCTGGGAGTACGCGGTCGGGCAGCTGCGTGAGATTGGCAGTGTCGGTGCGGAACCGGTTGTCTACGACGCCATCGGCTATGACCGGTTCAAGCGGACACCCTCTGCCGCCTGGCATCCAGGTGAGCCGCAGCTGGTCATAGCGGACGGCCACAGCACGACCTGCTGGACTCCTTCGGGCATCACCGCGATCGATGGTGTTCCGCCGACCGAGTACCAACGGGAAGTGGCGTTCAGTCCGGACGGTCAGACGCTCTGGTTGTCGCCCGGCGCCGGAGAGGACGGCTGGGAGTCCTCCACCACGCTCGACCTCGCCTCCGGCGCAACCGCAGTCGGCCCGCCTTGGGACACCGGAATCGCGGCGTATCCGGGCGGTGGCCTCTTGGCCACTCTGCAAAGCGATCAGGGTGCCACGCTGGTGCTCTTCTCTCGAGACACCGAGCCGGTGCTGCGGCCAATGCGCCGGGCGTTGGTCCTCGACTGCGACGGCTACGAGACGCCAATCTTCAGCCCGGACGGGCGGCATTTCGCGGTGCGGGGCAACGCCTACGACAACTCGCTGGAGGTGTTCGAGTTTCCTTCGCTGCGCCGCGTTCTCGGCCTGACACTCGGGGACCCAAGTCCGGGGTACCCGTACCCGCAGGAGTGGCTGGACAGCATGCACGCCTGGTCGCGCCACAACGTCGCGTTCGGGCCATCTCCGGGTGTTCTCTGGATCGGTACGCCGGAGGGTACCGTCATCGAGTTCGAGATCGACGGGAAACAGGTGACCGAACATGAGGTGCTGCCCGGGTCGATGGTGACCGCCCTGGCGGCCGCCGCCCCAGGCGAACTGATCGTTGCCGGCCGTGACGGCACGCTTCTGGTGCTGTCGGGGGGACGGGCCGGCCCCACCGAGGCGTCAACTGCCGCAGTGGCCGAGTTCCTTGCCGGCACCTCTGAAGCTTCGGTCATCGACATGGACCAACTTGATCTCACCGACGGATACCGGACCTGGCGGCCCGGCGATCTGGGGACGGTCACCGACGCGTCAGACAGTGACCCGTCCTGGCTGAAGATCCAGGCCGCCATGAACAGGCGCATCTAACCCCGACGCGGGGGCGTTGTGTGAGTTGCGCATCGAGGTTTGGTCGGCAGAAACCTCGAACATAGGCCAACAAGAGCCGAAAGCTGGCAGGATCTACGGGAAGTCCGACGATCCGCCAGGATCGCTCAGCGGTGGCAGTGCGGCACCACAGGTGCGGACGTCACTCGTCCACGACGAAGACGCCCACCCCACCGACGCCTTCGACCAGGCCCTCGACCTTCAACGCGTTGCTTGCCTGCCGAACGACGATGGCCGAGACGTCATGCTGACGACACAGTTCGGAGGTCGACGGCAGTTTGTCGCCCGGCGACAGCTCACCGGACTGGATCTGAGCGCGGATGCCATCGGCGCGGCGGCCCGGGAACGCTACGACCTGACCGGCGTGGACGTCGACCCGACGCTGGCGGAGACGTTGCTCGGCGCGGCCCTGGGCGAGCGCCCGCCGCCGCCCGGTACCGCCCCGGCGGTGACCGCCGGCACGATGCTGCTCCTGGCGCTGCTGGAGGACGAGGGGCTCACCCCCCGCCGAGCTGGACGCCTTCCTCGCCGCCACCGAGACCGCCGCCCGGCGCGACGGCGCGCGTCAGCGCAGGGCGCGGAACATCAGCAGGTAGCCGCAGTAGGCCAGCGGGACGGCCAGGAAGCAGACCAGGATGCCCAGCAGGGGGTAGCGCGGCGGTGTGCCGGCGACCACGGCGGGCGTGCCCCAGCGACCGAGGATGAGCCACCCGGCGATCAGCGACAGGGCGGGCAGCCCGGCGCACATCCACGTGTAGAGCGTGCCGAGGCCGAGCGCCCCGATGCCGGAGGCGAGCACCATGACCAGCATCAGCAGCACGCCGACGCCGGCACAGCCGAGATAGACGGCGAGCGCCCGGGCCATCGGTGACCAGGTCGGCAGCAGCGCCGGGCGCTGGGCCAGCAGCTCGACCTGCTGGCTCAGCCGGTCGGCCTCGTCGGCCCAGCGCCGCGCCGACTCCAGCTCCGCCGCCGGGTCCAGCTCCCCGGCGCGCGGCGCGGGCACCCCGCCCGGCACCGCCAGCGCCGTCTCCCCCGGGCTCCCCTGGGGGTACGCCCCGACCTCCGGCCGCCCCGGCGCGGCGGCTGCGCCGCCGACCGACCCCGCCCCCGGTTGCGGCAACCCGTCGGGCCGCCCGGCCGACGGCACCCCGACGGCCGACAGTCCACCCGAGGTGGGCGCAGCCGCCGCCGGCCCGCCCGACGTGGGCGCAGCCGACACCGGCGCACCCGAGGTGGGCGCAGCCGGCACCGGCGCGCCCGACGCAGGGGCACCCGGGGTCGGGGCGACCGGGGCAGCGCCGGGGGCAGGCTGGCCGGGAGGCGGGGGTGGGCTGCCGATCGTGTGGCCGAGCTGGTCGAGGCGCTGCCCCTGCGCGGTGAGCCGGCGGTCGAGGTAGTCGACGGCGGCGTGCAGGTCCCGCTGGCGGGCCGACTCGGCGGCGGCGCCCTGCTCACCGGCCTGCCGCTGGGCGGCGAGATGGCGGGCCAGCGCCGCATAGTCCTCGAAGGTGGACACTCAGCTCTCTCCGTCCGGCGGGTGCCCGTCGCGGGTGAACGGCACGATGAGGCGTACCCGCTGGTCGTGCCGGTCGACCAGCAGCGCCCGGTCTGCGCGCGGCTGGTAGGCCAGATCGTGCA
Source organism: Micromonospora sp. NPDC049060 (assembly GCF_040649055.1). Classification (NCBI taxonomy): domain Bacteria; kingdom Bacillati; phylum Actinomycetota; class Actinomycetes; order Micromonosporales; family Micromonosporaceae; genus Micromonospora; species Micromonospora sp. NPDC049060. The sequence goes on along the minus strand of NZ_JBEZEV010000014.1, from coordinate 66,168 downwards.
CGCCCAGGTGCAGCCCCAGCTCGGCGTCGGTCACGTTCAACGCGACCAGGCAGGCCACGTCGTCCCGGTTCTGGGTGCCACCGAGGTCGTCGGCGAGCCGGCGCAGGCCGCGCCACCAGCCCAGCAGGTGCACGCCGCGTCCCGGCCCCTGACGCAGCAGGGCACGCAGGTCATCGTGGGCGGAGCGGAACGTCACCGGATCGGCGGCGGCGAGCACGGCGGAGGCGGCGTCCATCCCGAACACGACCAGGTAGCTGCGGGCCGGCCCGCCACTGGTCGGCGTGGCCGGGCTGGTCGCAGGCGCCGGGCTGGTCGCGGGCGACGGGACGGTCGACACCGTTGGGTCGGGCGGGGGCGCGGCCAGCGTCACGATCCGGTCGCGCAGGGCGTGCGCGTCGAGGCGTTCCACGGTGTGGCCGGCGGCCGCGAGCGCGGCGACGGTGTCGTCGACGGCCGGGTCCGCGGCGGCCACGAGGGGGGCGAGCAGGAACCGCGCCTCGCCGGGGCCGTGCTGGCGGGCGAGGCTGAGGGTGGCCGCGCGCAGCACCTCGGCGGCGGTGACGGCGGTGCCCACGACGGCCAGGTGCCGGCCGGGGCTGGTGTCCATCATGAACAGCGCGGACGTGCCGTCCATGTCGACGGTGCGGCCGACAAGCGCCAGGGGACGCCGGCCGCCGGGGCGCAGACCGGCGAACGTGGTGTCGTCCTCGACGCGGGCCCCCTCGTAGCCCCGGAACACCGACGGCGGGCGGGCACCCGCCGGGCGGGCCTGCCACAGCTCGTGGCGCAGCCGGGCCAGCACGCCGGTCTCGGCGTGCGCGTCGGGAAAGCGGACGACCGTGTCGGCGCCGGTGGCCCCGGCGGCGGTGTTGAGCACGGCCGTGCCGACGCTCAGGGTGGCGGCGGAGGGGTTGTCGCGGTCGAGCACGCCACCACCGCCGGGCAGCGCCACCCGCAGGGCGAACTGCCCGAAGACGGCCTCGGCCCGCCCGTAGAGGGCCTCGATGCCGGTCGTGCTCTGGCTGGCCAGCACCAGGTGCACCCCGTAGGAGCGGCCCTTGCGGGCCAACTCCTCCAGCAGGTCCACCGACTCCCGGGCGATGGCGTCCCTGCCGGCCAGCAGCACCTGGAACTCGTCGACCACCGCCACGACCCGGGGGGCCGCGACGTCGGCGGGCAGGTCGGCGAGCTTCGTGACGCCGTGCCGCTTGAGCAGGGTGGCCCGGCGGTTCAGCTCACGGCGCAGCTCGCGCAGCACGGCGACGCCGTACTCGCGGTCGCTCTCGATGCCCACCGCGCGGGCGTGCGGCAGCCAGGCGGGGTCGCGCTCGGTCGGCACGAACTCGGTGAAGCTCACGCCCTCCTTGAAGTCGAGCAGGTAGAGCTGAAGCTCGGCCGGGGAGTAGCGGGCCGCCAGCCCGTAGAGGACGTCGAGCAGGAAGACCGTCTTGCCGCCGCCCGTGCGCCCGCCGACGAGCCAGTGCGGGGTGGCGTCGTCGAAGGCGACGGCGACGGCTTCCCGGCCGGCACGCCCCACGACGGTACGCAGGCCGGCCCGGCCGGACTCCGTCCACCGGTGCGGGGGCAGCAGCTCGGCGAAGCCCACGGCGGCCTGGCGGCGGACGGCGGCGTCGAGGTGCTCCGCGAGGGCCGACACGGCCGCCGGCGGCGCGTCGCCATCGAGCAGCACCGGCACGGCCAGCCCGCTGCCGTCGGCGCTGAACGGCGCGCCGGGCGGGTCGCCGACGTGGGCGTACCCGTCGGGGGTCAGGCGCAGCGCGGTGGTGGTGCCCAGCGGCGGCGGTGGGGTGGCCGACGGCCCGGACGGCCAGCCGCCGACCAGGACGCAGACGGCGGCGGCCGGGCCGGCGTGGGTGAGCGCGGCGAGCCGGGCGGCGTCGCGGGGCGACGGGGCGGACGCGGCCACCACCAGCAACAGCTCCTGGTCGACGCGGTCGCCGTTGCGGGCGGCGCGGGCGTGCCGCTCCGCGTCGTCGAGCAGCGCGGCCACCTCCGCCTCGGTGGTGGCGGGCGGGTCGAGCACCCCGGCGTCGACAAGCGGGCGCAGCGGTCCGAAGGTGGCCCCGAGGGCGGCGGCGTCGAGCCCGGCGACCCGCAACCCGCCGGGCGGCGCGGTGGCCAGCATCCGCAGGACGACGGCCCGCAGCAGCGCGGCGGTGCGCGGGTCACGGGCGTCGACGTCGACGGACAGATGGTGGCCGCCGCCGAGGGGCACCAGCACGGGGAACCCGCCGCCGGCGGTGATCGCCTCGCCGAGGCGGACCGGCCGGGGCGTACCGGTCAGCGGAGTGCCCGGGGCGGGAGCGGCGAGCGCGCCGCCGACGCGGGCCAGCCGGGCGACCAGGTCGGGGTCGGCCGCCGGTGCGGCGGGCGGTGGCGCGGCACGCCACGCGGTGCGCGCGTTCTCGAGGTGGACGCGGGCGGCCCGGTGGGCGGCGACCGCCTGCCCGTACGCCGACGCGAGCCTGCCCACTTCCCGCTCCCGTCGCCGTCGTCCCACCTGATCCACAAGGACCCTAACGGACACCGGCGACACCGGACAGTGACGAAGCCGGGCGCGTCGGCTGGGGGGTAAGGAAGGTGCCCTTCCTATCGCTGAAGCGACAGGAAGGGCACCGTCCTGCGGTGGGCGGGCGGTCAGCCGGTGACGGCGTTGAGGGCCGGCAGGTAGCCGTACCGGTAGCCGTCGGCGTCGGGGTGGTACGCCTCGATGACGCCGCTGACGTCACGGATCCACGGGTCGGCCGCGCAGACCCCGTGCCCGGCGAAGTAGGGGCGGGTGTCGGCGAACGTGGCGCCGGCCGCGGCGGCCCGGCCGGAGATGACGGTGGCGAGCACGTCGGCGGCCTCGTTGAGGATGGTCCGCTTGTAGGTGCTCATCGCCAGCAGCCCGCAGGAGCCGGTCTCGAACAGGCGCGGGTAGCCGAGCACGATCAGCCGCGCGTTCGGGGCCCGGTTCCGGATGGCCGCGTACGTGGCGTCCAGCCGGCCCGGCAGCGTGGTGGTGGCGAACGCCTTCGACTCGTTGACGGCGTTGGTGCAGCTCGACGTGCTGCCGAAGCGGCAGCTGGTGATCACGTCGGCGAAGCCGGCGTCGTTGCCGCCGATGGTGATGGTGACCAGGGTGGTGCTGGTGCTCAGGGAGCCGACCTGGTTGTTGATGACGTCGGAGGTGACGGCGCCGCCGCAGGCGGGGAACGCGAAGCTGGTGACCGCGTTGGCGGCGGCCCACAGCGGGGCGTACGACTTCTGGCTGCGCAGGCAGGTGGACAGGTCGTACGGGCCGGCGCCGACGCCGGAGGAGTAGGAGTCGCCGAGGGCCACGTAGTTGACGGCTGCGGCGGCCTGGGCGGTGCCGGGGGCGAGCAGCGCGCCGAGGGCGGCGGTGGACAGGGCGACCAGCGCGGCGAGGGCACGGGCCAGCGGGCGGTGGGGCATGAGGGGGACCTCCACGGGACAGGGGGTGGTGGGCCCGGTGACCGCGCGCGTGGCCAGGGACGGGGCTTGTTACCAGGCGGTAATGCTACCGAAACATTCAGATCAATGGAATGGGTCGGATTGGGCGACGGGACCAACATGTTCACGATCGTCGATTAGGTTGGCCGGTGCGTACACCCCGACGGAGGGAGTCCACCCCGTGCGACGCGCTCTCACGGCGGCCATCGCCGCCCTGACCGTCACCACCGCCGGCGGCCTGGTCGCCGGCACCCCCGGCCAGGCCGCCCCACCGGCCGTGGGCCGGCCCGTCCCCGCCGCCGCACCGCAACCCGGCGGCCCGGGACTGGGCGACAGCTACTTCCCCGACTACGGCAACGGCGGCTACGACGTCCAGCACTACGACGTCCGGCTGCGCTACGACCCGGCCACCGACCTGCTCACCGGCACCACCACCATCCTGGCCCGGGCCACTGAGGACCTGTCCCGGTTCAACCTGGACTTCCTGCTCGACGTCGAGTCGGTGCGGGTCGACGGCTGGCAGGCCACGGCCACCCGGGAGGGCGTGCACGAGCTGGCGGTCACCCCGCGCCGCGCGATCACGGCCGGCAGGCAGCTCACCATCGTGGTGCGCTACTCGGGCGTGCCGTCGGAGACGCTGGTCGGCGGCTACACCGGCTGGACCCGCACCGCCGACGGGGCGATGGTGGTCAACGAGCCGGAGTCGGCCTGGTGGTGGTACCCCAGCAACGACCACCCGCAGGACAAGGCCACCTTCGACGTCTCCGTCTCGGTGCCGACCGGCGTCGAGGTGATCAGCAACGGCGTCCAGCCGCGCCCGCCGCTGGTCGAGGCGGGCAACCGCACCCGGTGGAGCTGGCGGACCACCTCACCCACCGCCACCTACCTGTCGTTCCTCGCCATCGGCCAGTACGACATCGTCACCGACACGGCGCCCAGCGGCCAGCCGGTGGTCAACGCGTACAGCGCCGGCCTCGGCGAGCTGGGGCCGGCCGCGCGGGCCAGCATCGGGCGCACGGCCGAGGTCGTCGAGTGGTGCAGCGGAGTCTTCGGGCCGTACCCGTTCGAGGCGCAGGGCGGCGTGGCCGGGCCCGTCGACGGCATCGGCTTCGCCCTGGAGACGCAGACCCGCCCGGTGTACGGGCCGGGCTTCTGGCGCCGGGGCGCCAACACCTACGTGGTGGTGCACGAGCAGGCCCACCAGTGGTTCGGCAACTCGGTCTCGCTGACGGACTGGAGCGACATCTGGCTGAACGAGGGCTTCGCCTCGTACGCGGAGTGGCTCTGGTCGGAGGAGCAGGGCGAGGGCACCGCGCAGGAGCTGTTCGACTTCACGTACGCCAGCTACCCGGCCGACGACGGGTTCTGGCAGGTGCCGCCGGGCGCGCCCGGACCGGGCAGGATCTTCGACGCCGCGGTCTACGACCGGGGCGCGATGACGGCGCACCAGCTGCGGCTGGCCATCGGCGACGAGGCGTTCTTCGCACTCCTGCCGGCCTGGACGGCCGCGCACCGGCACGGCAACGCCACCACCGCCCAGTTCCAGGCCCTGGCCGAACGGATCTCCGGTCTGGACCTGGACGACTTCTTCACCACCTGGCTGCTCACCCCCGGTCGGCCGGAGGTGGCCGGCGCGGCCCGCAAGGCCGGCCCGCCGGCCGAACCGAAGTCCTGGACCAAGCTCCGCGAGTCGCACCAGCTCCTGACCCGCTGAGCGCTGCGGGTGTCCGCCCGTCTCATGGGGCGGGCACCCGCACCGGCCTGTGGCCTACGGCGCGACGGGTGGAGGCGAGCGGCTGCGGCCGACGTGTCGTGCCATCCGCACTCCGACGGCCGTCTTCCGCACGGCTCACGCCCTTTGCGCGGCGCGGCGCGCCGCAGCGCCAGAACCACCTCGGTCTCCCTCCCTCTTGCGGGATTCGGCACTCGTTCAGACGCCAGAGGCGGACCTCGCACGCGCTGGATGGGAAGTCTGCCGTTGACGCTTTCGAGCTGATGTCGTAGACGATTCACCCGCCCGGGCGCCGGCCGATCCCCGCGCCCGTTACCGCAACCGGAACCGGAACGGAGCCGGAACCAAGACCGGAACCAGGACGGCATAGGCGAGGACTGCGAGGAGGGCTCTCCGGCCGCCGGTCAGACCGCAGACCGCCAGGTGCTGGGCACGGGACGCGCGTAGGCCCTGCGATCCGACCCAACGTTCTCGCCCTGTGCCCCATCGATGAGCTGGCCCACTCGAGGTGCGCACGATGTACCGGTAGGCCCTGCGATCCGTTTACGACATCAGCTCGACAGCGCCGACACGACCGACAGGGCACCGAGCGCCGACGAATTCCGAACGACAGGGCCCGGACGCCGGCGGAGCCCGCCGCCCGAACGGGATGGCGCACGCCAGCCGGGCGCCAGGCGCAGACGTGGCTCGGGTCGAACGCGTCGACCCGAGCCACGTGTCAGGTACCGGTCCGGGCAGGCCCGCCTGGGACAGGGCCACCCCAGACAGGGCCGGGATCGCCGGTCAGCGCGCGGCCAGGGGTTGGCGGGCCGGGTCCACCGGGGCCGGCAGGGTGCCCGTCCCGCCGAGGTGGGCGTGGATGGCGGCGGCCGCGGCCCGGCCCTCGGCGATTGCCCAGACGATCAGCGAGGCGCCCCGGTGCATGTCGCCGGCGACGAAGACGCCGTCGGTGCCGGTCTGCCAGTCGGACCGGGCGTCGATCGCGCCACGGGCGTTGCGGGAAACCCCGAGCTGGTCGAGCAGCGGCTGCTCCTCGGTGCCCTCGAAGCCGATCGCCAGCAACACCAGGTCGGCCGGCAGCTCCCGCTCCGAGCCGGGCACCGGCGTGACGATGCGCCGCCCGTCGCGCTTCTCCACGGTCACCTCGGCGATCCGCACCGCCCGCACCTGGCCGGTGCCGTCGTCGACGAACTCCTGGACCGCGACGGCGAAGACCCGCTCGCCGCCCTCCTCGTGCGCCGGGTAGCTGCGCAGCAGCCACGGCCACGTGGGCCACGGGTCCCGGGCCTCGTCGCGCGCCTGCGGCGGCTGCGGGTAGAGGTCCAACTGGTGTACGCCGGCCGCGCCCTGGCGGTGCGCCACGCCCAGGCAGTCCGCCGCCGTGTCGCCGCCACCGATGATCACGATGTGCTTGCCGTCCGCGTCGATCGGGTCGCCGTCGGGCAGCACCGCCGTGTCGGGCCGGCCGCCCGCCGCCGCGGCGACCACCCGGTTGGCCGCGACGAGGTGGTCCATCGCCTGGTGTACGCCGCGCAGCCCGCGCCCCGGCGTCTCGGGGGTGTCCCGGCCCCGCAGCGCGCCGCAGGCGAGCAGCACGGCGTCGTGCTCGGCGCGCAACTGCTCGGCGGTGACGTCGACGCCGACGTTCACCCCGGTGCGGAAGCGCACCCCCTCGGCGGTGAGCTGGGCCAGGCGCCGGTCGATGTGGACCTTCTCCAGCTTGAAGTCGGGGATGCCGTACCGCAGCAGGCCGCCGATCGCGTCGTCGCGCTCGTACACCGTGACGGCGTGACCGGCGCGGGCGAGCTGCTGCGCGGCGGCGAGGCCGGCGGGCCCGGAGCCGACCACGGCGACCGAGCGTCCGGTCGGCGCCGGTGCCGGGCGCGGCAGCAGGCCGCCCCGGGCGACGGCCGCGTCGGCGATCTCCACCTCGACCTGCTTGATGGTGACCGGCTGCCCGCCGCCGATGCCGAGCACGCAGGCCGCCTCGCAGGGCGCCGGGCAGAGCCGGCCGGTGAACTCCGGGAAGTTGTTGGTGGCGTGCAGCGACTCGACAGCGGCGTCCCAGGCGCCGGTGCGGACCAGGTCGTTCCAGTCCGGGATGCGGTTGCCCAGCGGGCAGCCGTCGTGGCAGAACGGGATGCCGCAGTCCATGCAGCGGGTGGCCTGCTCGCGGATGAGCTCCTCGCCTGCCGGCGGGTACACCTCGCGCCAGTCGCTGATCCGCACCGGCACCGGGCGGCGCGCGGGCAGCCGCCGGTCGTAGCGCAGGAAACCGTTCGGGTCAGGCACGAGCCACCTCCTGGACCGTCACCCGCGGGGCGGGCAGGGTCGGAACAGACGAAGCGGAGGGCGCCGACTGCGCAGCTGGGGCGGCGTTCACCGCGAGTGCGCTCATCACCGCGTCGTCGACGTCGCGGCCGGCGGCTTCGGCGGCCCGCATGATCTCCAGCACCCGGCGGTAGTCCCGGGGCACCACGGCGGTGAACTCCGCCACCGCTTCCGGCCAGCGCTTGAGCAGCCCCTCGGCGACCGCCGAGTCGGTCTCGGCGAAGTGCCGCTGCACCAGCTCGTGCAGCACCGCCTGCTCCTCCCCGGACAGCGGCGCCAGGTCGACCAGCTCCGCGTTGACCCGGCGGCGGTCCAGCCGGTGCACGAAGGCCATGCCGCCGGACATGCCGGCGGCGAAGTTGCGGCCGGTCGGGCCCAGCACCACCACGGTCCCGCCGGTCATGTACTCGCAGCCGTGGTCACCGACGCCCTCGACGACGGCCACCGCACCGGAGTTGCGTACGGCGAACCGCTCCCCCACCCGGCCGCGCAGGAACAGCTCGCCCGCGGTGGCCCCGTAGAGGATGGTGTTGCCGGCGATGGTCTGGTCCTCGGCCCGCTGCCCCGGCTCGGCCTCGCCGTCGAGGAAGGGGGCGGCGGCGTCCGGCCGCACGACGAGCCGGCCGCCGGAGAGGCCCTTGCCCACGTAGTCGTTGGCGTCGCCGTGCAGCCGGAGGGTGACCCCGCCCGGCAGGAACGCGCCGAACGACTGGCCGGCGGTGCCGCGCAGCGTGAACTCGATCGTGTCGGCGGGCAGGCCGGCCCCGCCGAAGCGGCGGGTCACCTCGCCGCCGAGCATCGCGCCGACACTGCGGTGCTCGTTGCGCACCGCCACCTCCACCCGCACCGGCGTACGGTCGGCCAGCGCCGGCCCGGCCAGGGCGATCAGCTCGTTGTCCAGCGCCAGCTCCAGCCCGTGGTCCTGGGCCCGTACGCCCCGGCGCGCGGCCCCGGCCGGCAGCTCCGGCAGGTGCAGCACGGGGGTCAGGTCCAGCCCGCCGGCCTTCCAGTGGGCGATCGCCGGGGCCACGTCGAGCAGCTCGGCCTGGCCGATGGCCTCCTCGATCGACCGCAGGCCCAGCTCGGCCAGGTAGCCGCGGACCTCCTCGGCGAGGAAGAGGAAGAAGTTCTCCACGAACTCCGGCCGGCCGGTGAAGCGTTCCCGCAGCACCGGGTTCTGGGTGGCGATGCCGACCGGGCAGGTGTCGAGGTGGCAGACGCGCATCATCACGCAGCCCTCGACGATCAGCGGCGCGGTGGCGAAGCCGAACTCCTCGGCGCCGAGCAGCGCCGCGACCAGCACGTCGCGGCCGGTCTTGAGCTGGCCGTCGACCTGCACGGTGACCCGGTCGCGCAGCTTGTTGAGCAGCAGCGTCTGCTGCGCCTCGGCCAGCCCCAGCTCCCACGGGGTGCCGGCGTGCTTGAGCGAGTTCAGCGGGGACGCGCCGGTGCCGCCGTCGTGGCCGGAGATCAGGATGACGTCGGCCTTGAGCTTCGCCACGCCCGCCGCGACGGTGCCGACGCCGACCTCGCTGACCAGCTTGACGTGCACCCGGGCGGACGGGTTGACGCACTTCAGGTCGTGGACGAGCTGCGCGAGGTCCTCGATGGAGTAGATGTCGTGGTGCGGCGGCGGGGAGATCAGGCCGACGCCGGGGGTGGCGTGCCGGGTGCGGGCGATCCACGGCCAGACCTTGTTGCCGGGCAGCTGCCCGCCCTCGCCCGGCTTGGCGCCCTGCGCCATCTTGATCTGGAGGTCGTCGGCGTTGACCAGGTATTCGCTTGTCACCCCGAACCGGCCGCTGGCGATCTGCTTCACGGCGGAGCGGCGGGCCGGGTCGTGCAGCCGCTCGACGTCCTCGCCGCCCTCGCCGGTGTTGGACTTGCCGCCGAGGCGGTTCATCGCGATGGCGAGGGTCTCGTGCGCCTCCGCCGAGATCGACCCGTACGACATGGCGCCGGTGGCGAACCGCTTGACGATCTCGGTGGCCGGCTCGACCTCGTCGAGCGGCACCGGGGGCCGCACGCCCGTACGCAGGGTGAACAGCCCGCGCAGCGAGCCGGCCGCCGCGGCCAGCTCGTCGACCTTGGCCGTGTACTGGCGGAAGACGTCGTACTGGCGGCTGCGGGTGGCGTGCTGGAGCAGGAAGACCGTCTCCGGGTTGAACAGGTGCAGCTCGCCCTCGCGGCGCCACTGGTACTCGCCGCCGACCTCCAGCCGGTCGGACGCCACGGCGCCCGGCGCCGGCCAGGCCACGGCGTGCCGGGCGGCGACCTCGGCGTGGATGCCGTCCAGCCCGATCCCGCCGATCTTGCTCGGGGTGCCCCGGAAGTAGCGCTGGACCAGCTTGGCGTCCAGCCCGACGGCCTCGAAGACCTGCGCCCCGCAGTACGACGACACCGTCGAGATGCCCATCTTGGACATGATCTTCAGGACGCCCTTGCCGAGGCCCTTGACGTAGTTGCGCACGGCCTTGGCCGGATCCGTGCCGACCAGCGCCCCGGTGGAGATCATGTCCTCCACCGACTCGAACGCCAGGTACGGGTTCACCGCCGCCGCGCCGTAGCCGATCAGCACCGCCGCGTGGTGCACCTCGCGGCAGTCGCCGGACTCGACGATCAACGCCACCTGGGTGCGGGTCTGCTCGCGCACGAGGTGCTGATGCACGGCGGCGGTGAGCAGCAGCGACGGGATGGGGGCGAGGTCGGCGTTGGAGTCCCGGTCCGACAGCACCAGGATGCGTACGCCGTCCTCGATCGCCTCGGAGACGTGCCGGCAGATCTCCGTCAGCCGGGCCTTGATCCCGGCGCCGCCCTCCCGGACCCGGTAGAGCCCGGAGACCCGGACCGCCTTGAAGCCGGGCAGGTCGCCGTCCTCGTCGATGGAGAGGATCTTCGCCAGCTCGTCGTTGTCGATCACCGGGTAGGGCAGCACGATCTGCCGGCAGCTCGCCGGGCCCGGGTCGAGCAGGTTGCCCTCCGGCCCGATGGTGGACGCCAGGCTGGTCACCAGCTCCTCGCGGATGGCGTCCAGCGGCGGGTTGGTGACCTGCGCGAAGAGCTGGTGGAAGTAGTCGTAGAGCAGCCGCGGCCGGGTGGAGAGCGGGGCGATCGGGGTGTCGGTGCCCATCGAGCCGAGCGGCTCGGCGCCCGTGCGCGCCATCGGCGCGAGCAGGATCTTCAGCTCCTCCTCGGTGTAGCCGAAGGTCTGCTGGCGGCGGCGTACGGAGTCGTGGGTGTAGACGGTGTGCCGGCGCGGGGGCAGGTCGGTCAGCTCGATCAGGCCGGCGTGCAGCCAGTCGGCGTACGGCTGCTCGGCCGCCAGCTCCGCCTTGATCTCCTCGTCGTGCACGATCCGGCCGGCGACGGTGTCGACCAGGAACATCTTGCCCGGCTGGAGGCGGCCCTTGGCGACCACCCGGGCCGGGTCGAGGTCGAGCACGCCCGCCTCGCTGCCGAGCACCACGAGCCCGTCGTCCGTACGCCACCAGCGCCCCGGGCGCAGCCCGTTGCGGTCCAGCACGGCGCCGACGACCTCGCCGTCGGTGAAGGCGACCGAGGCCGGCCCGTCCCACGGCTCCATCAGGCTCGCGTGGAAGCGGTAGAAGGCGCGCTTGTCGGCGGCCATGTCGGGATCGTTCTCCCACGCCTCCGGGATCATCATCAGCACCGCGTGCGGCAGGCTCCGTCCGGCCAGGTGCAGCAGTTCGAGGACCTCGTCGAAGTTCGCCGAGTCGGAGGCGGCGGGGGTGCAGACCGGGAAGACCCGGCGGATGTTGCCCGGCAAATTCGGGGTACGCAGCAGCGCCTCGCGGGCCTGCATCCAGTTGCGGTTGCCCCGGATCGTGTTGATCTCGCCGTTGTGCGCGATGAGCCGGTACGGGTGCGCCAGCGGCCAGGACGGGAACGTGTTGGTGGAGAACCGGGAGTGCACAAGCGCGATCGCGCTCTCCACCCGCGCGTCGGCCAGCTCCGGATAGAACGCCGGGAGCTGGTCGGGGGTGAGCATGCCCTTGAACACCATGGTCCGCCCGGACAGCGACGGGAAGTAGGCCGGCACGCCCCGCTCGGCGCTCTCCCGCTCGGCCTGCTTGCGCACGCAGAACGCGACCCGCTCCAGCTCGACGCCGCCCAGCGGCGACCCGGCCGGCCCGGCCGCCGAGCCCGTGAGCCGGCGCGCGGCGAGGAAGAGCTGCCGCACCCGGGGCATCGCCGCGAGGGCGGTCTCGCCGAGGCCGCCCGGGTCGACCGGCACGTCCCGCCAGCCGAGCACGTCGGCCCCCTCGACCAGCGCGTACTTCTCCACCACGCGGCGCGCGCGGGCCTCGGCGGCGTCGTCGTCGGGAAGGAAGACCAGGCCGGTGGCGTACTCGCCGGCGGGCGGCAGGGGGAAGTCCACCACCGCGCGCAGGAACGCGTCCGGGATCTGGATCATGATGCCCGCGCCGTCGCCGGTGTTCGGTTCCGCGCCTCGGGCTCCCCGGTGGTCCAGCCGGCAGAGCGCGTCGAGGCCGTTGACCACGACCGCGTGCGAGCGCCGCCCGTGCAGGTCCGCCACGAAGGCCACACCGCAGGCGTCGTGCTCCTGCGCGGGATCGTAGAGCCCGGCCGCGGGCGCTCCCGGGCCGAGGTGCGGGGCCTGCTTCGGGCTGCTGTGAGGGTACGGAAAGGCCACCGGGCCTCCTGTCGTCGCTCAGGGTGGATCTCGATCGGGACGACGTCGGCCCTCAAGGGTCTATTGAGTCTACGTTAGGGTCCGCCGCGCAAGGCCAGTGCAGATTGATCACACCTTCCAGAATCTGGGACGTGTAGTCTCGCGCGGTGGATTTTCTTGACAGGGACCTGTTCGGCCGGTTGGAGCGCTTCTACGACGCCGTGCCCCGGGACGCGGCGCGTACGGAGGAGTACGGCCCGCTCGTACTGTTCGTCAGGGAAGGCGCCGGCTGGCCGTTCTACGCCCGGCCCCGACTCGACGCCACCGGTGCGCCGTCGCTGGCGGACATCACGGCCGTACGCGAACGGCAGCGCGAACTCGGCCTGCCCGAGGCCCTCGAATGGGTGCACGAGACCACCCCCGACCTGCTGGCCGTGGCCCGCTCGGCGGGGCTGGCGGTGCTGGAGGCACCGCTGATGGTGCTCGACCCGGCCGCCCTGCCCGACCCGGGCACCCTCACGGACGTACCGCTGCGGATGCTCGACGCGGCGGCGCCCGACTTCGCGGCGGACCTGGCGGCGCGGGGAGCGGTCGCCGCCGTCGGGTTCTCCGCGGCCGGCACCGCACCCGGCGAGGCCGGGCCCGCCCAGCGGGACGCCGCGATGGCCGAGCTGGACGAGGCGGCGCTCGACGAGGAGCGCACCCGCGTCGCAGACGGCCGGCGGCTGTCCGTGCTGGCGGAGACGCCCACCGAGGGCGCGCTGGCCAGCGGGATCGCGATGCGGGTCGGCGACGTCGCCGAGATCGCCGGCGTGGCCACCCTGCCGGCCGTCCGCCGCCGTGGCCTGGGCGCGGCGGTCACCGCCACGCTGGCCCGCGAGCTGCTGGCCGCCGGCACCGACCTGGTCTTCCTCTCCGCGGGCAGCGAGGACATCGCCCGGGTCTACCTGCGCGTCGGCTTCCGCCGCATCGGCACCGCCTGCATCGCCGAACCCGCCCCGGTCACCCCCTGACCGAGCGCTCGGGGCGGCACATCGGCCCGACGGGTCAGGTCGGGGGGCGCCACTGGGCGGCCGTGGTGGCCGCCGTGGAGAGGAGGCGAGGGCTCAGGGCGCCCAGGGCTACGTCGCGGGCGCGCAGCGCCAGGGGGCCCCGGGCCTTCAGCACCGCCGACATCCGGCGGGTCTGCCGGACCACCGTCGCCGCCCGGGGCCGGCGCACCCGGTCGTACGCGACCACCGCGTCGGGCAGGCGGGACTCGCGCAGCAGCGAGGCGAGGGTGGCGGCGTCCTCGAAGGCGAGGCAGGCGCCCTGGCCGAGGTGCGGCGGCATGGCGTGGGCGGCGTCGCCGAGCAGCACCACCCCGCCCGGGCCGGTCGGGAAGCCGTACGACCTCGGCAGCGGCCGCAGCTCCCGGATCTCCTGCTGCACCAGGTCCGCCGGGTCGGTGGCGTCGAGCAGGTCGGCGATCGGCGCGGGCCAGCCCGCGTACCAGCGGCGGAGCAGGGCGAGCTGGGTCTCCGGCGGCTCCGGGCGGGGTGCGCCGACGGCGGTGGCGACCCAGTAGATGCCGCCCCGGCTGGAGCCGCCGGAGGAGCCGCGCTCGCCGAGCGAGGCCGACACGAAGCGGTAGCCGGCACCGAGCACCTCGCCGCCAACGGGCCGGTCGGCGGGCAGCTTCGGGGCCCGGTACCAGGGGATCACCGCCCGCCAGGCGGCGCAGCCGGAGCTGACCACGCCGGACTCGGGGGCGAGTTGCCGGCGCAGCGCGCTGTCCGTGCCGTCGGCGGCGACGACCAGGTCGGCCTCGATGGTGTGCCGGCCGTCGCCGACCGAGGGGCGCTCCCCGGAGACGGCGCGGACCGTCCGCACGGTCACCCCGGTGCGCAGCTCGACCTCGTCGCCCAGGCCGGCGATGAGCGCGTCGTGCAGGTCCTCCCGGTGCACCACCACCGGCATCCGGTCGGCCGGCGTGGGGCGGGGCTGCACCAGCCAGTGCCCGTCCGGGCGGCGCACCCCGCCGTCGGGCAGCCCCGTGGCGATCGCCTCCAGGCCGGCGCCGAGGCCCAGGGCGCGCAGCGCGCGTACGCCGTTGGGCCAGAGCGCCACGGCGGTCGGCTCGGGGCGGACGCGGTCGGCACGCTCCAGCAGGGTGACCCGCCAGCCGGAGCGGGCCAGCGCGCCGGCGACCGCGAGGCCGCCGATCCCGGCGCCGACCACGACCGCGCTACGCATCGGGTGCTCCTCCTCAGCTGTCGCGCTCGGCGGGCCGGGCGCCCGTGGCCCCGGCCCGGTCCTGCGGGGTCTCCCCGGCGGGCGCGCCGTCGTCCCCGGCGGCGGTCGACTTGGCGGGCAGGTCGTCGTCGGTGTCCGCCGCACCGGCCGGCGCGCTCGACGGCCCGTCGGACGGGGCCCCGGCGTCCGGCTGGGCCGGCGTCTCGCCGGTCTCCTGCCAGTGCCGGTACTGCTCCTCGCTCACCACCCGGTAGCCCTGCGGGGCCGCCGGCCGGGCGCCGGCCTCCTGCGCGGACAGGTCGACCTGGGACACGTCGGAGCCGACGGCCGGCTCCCCGGTCGCGGCGGCGCCGATGGGGATGACGTACTCCCGGGGGCCGCGCACCCGCACGAAGTAGGCGAGGGCACCGAGGAAGACCAGGCCGGCGGTCCAGACGTTCAGGCGTACGCCGAGGATGGTGTTCGCCTCGTCGGTGCGCATCAGCTCGATCCAGAACCGCCCGGCCGTGTAGCCCATGACGTAGAGCGCGAACGCCCGTCCCCGGCCGAGGCGCAGCTTGCGGTCGAGGACGAGGACGAGCGCGGCCACGCCGACGTTCCACAGCAGCTCGTAGGCGAACGTCGGGTGGTAGAGGCCCGGTTCGAGGATCGGCTTGCCTGCGTCGTCGCGCAGCGCGTGGCCCGGGTTGTCCGGGTCCATCCGGTGGATCTCCAGACCCCAGGGCAGGGTGGTCCGGCCGCCGTAGAGCTCGTTGTTGAACCAGTTGCCGAGCCTGCCGATCGCCTGGGCCAGCGGCAGGCCGGGGGCCAGCGCGTCGGCGACCACCCCGAACGGGATGCCGAGCTGCCGGGCCGCGAACCACGCGCCGACGGCCCCGCCGGCCACCGCGCCCCAGATGCCGAGACCGCCCTCCCAGATGGCGAACGCCTTCATCGGCTCGCCGCCGGTGCCGAAGTACTTCTCCGGGGAGGTGATCACGTGGTAGATGCGGGCGCCGACGATGCCGGCCGGCACCGCCCAGACCGCGATGTCGAGGACCGCACCGGGGGCGACGCCGCGCTGGCGCAGCCGCCGCTCGGTGACCCAGCAGGCCACCACGATGCCGACGATGATGCACAGCGCGTACGCCCGGATCGGCACCGGTCCGAGCTGCCAGACGGCGGTGCTGGGGCTGGGCAGGGCCGCCTGGGGAGTCAGCGAGGCGAGAGTCACGGGTGCACACGCTACCGCCGTGGCCCCCTCCGGTGGCACCCCGGTCCACCGTCCGCCGGTCCCGGTGACTTCTGGTTTGCGCCGCCGTAGGCTCTTTGTCCATGAGCGCGCTCACCTGGGCGGTCGCCGCGGTCGTCACCGACGACGCCGGCCGGGTGCTGCTGTGCCGGCAGGGCCGGGGCGAGCGCCACGGGCTGCCCGGTGGGCGGCTGCGCCCGGCCGAGAGCCCCGTGCACGCGGTCACGCGCGACATCCGGGCCGAGACGGGGTGGGAGGTCGAGGTCGTCGACCTGGTCGGCCTCTACCACCTTGCCGGGCGGCACGGGGCGGCGCCGGCGGCGCAGGTCGGTACGGCCCCGGCGGCCGGACGCGCCGGGCCGCTGCCCGACGTCCTGGTGCACGTCTTCCGGGCGCGTACCTGGGGGTCGGGGCCGGCCGGCGACCCGGCGGGCGGCTGCCGGTTGTCCTGGCACCACCCCTCGGCGCTGCCCGAGGCGCTCACCCCGACCACCCGGGCAGCGCTCACCGACGCCCTGGCGGGCCGCTCCGGCGTGCTGCGTGACACCGCCCCGGCCGTCCCGGCGCCGACGGCGGGCCACCCACCGGGGCAGCGGAGCACCCCGCCGGCCGACCGGGCACCGCACCACTGACCGGTGCGGGCCGGAAGGCCGGGCACGCACCACTGACCGGGGCGGGCGGGGAGGCCCACCGCGCCACGGACCCCGGGCGGGCCGGGAGGCCCGGCACCGCGCCACTGACCCGGGCGGGCCGGGAGGGCGGCAGGGGACGGTCGGAGTCAGCGGGTGGGGTTGCGGACGCCCTCGGCGAGTTCCGCGCTCAGCGCGCGCAGGGCGGCCAGCCCGGACGCCTCGTCGGGCGCGTCGAGCAGGCAGCGGATCAGCGCGCTGCCGACGATGACGCCGTCGGCGTACCCGGCGACCGTGCCGGCCTGCGCGCCCGTGCCGACGCCCAGCCCGACGCCGACCGGCAGGTCGGTGACCTCCCGCGTGCGGGAGACCAGGATCGGGGCGGCGTCGGAGGTCTTCGCCCGGGCGCCGGTGACACCCATGATCGCGGTGGCGTAGACGAAGCCCCGGCAGTGCTCGACGGTCATCGCCAGCCGCGCGTCGGTCGAGGACGGCGAGACCAGGAAGGTGCGGTCCAGCCCGTACGCGTCCGAGGCGGCGAGCCACTCGCCGGCCTCCTCCGGGATCAGGTCCGGGGTGACCAGCCCGGTGCCCCCGGCCGAGGCGAGGTCCCGGGCGAAGGCGTCGACGCCGTAGCGCTCGACCGGGTTCCAGTAGGTCATGGTGACCACGGGCGCCCCGGTGGCCGCGACGGCCTCGATGACGCGCAGCGTGTCGCGGGTGCGTACGCCGCCGGCGAGGGCGATGTCGCTGGCCTTCTGGATCACCGGGCCGTCCATCACCGGATCGGAGTACGGGATCTCCACTTCGATGACGTCGACGCCGGCCTCGACCATCGCGGTCATCGCGGCGATGCTGCCCTCGACGGTCGGGAAGCCGGCCGGCATGCAGCCGACCAGCACGGCCCGCCCGTCGGCGCGGGCCTTGTCGAAGGCCACCCCGATCCGGCTCACGTTCTCACTGCTCCTTGTCGAGGATGCCGAAGTAGTCGCCGGCGGTGTGCACGTCCTTGTCGCCCCGCCCGGAGAGGTTGACCACGATCGTCGGCTCCCGGCCCAGCTCGGCGGTGAGCTTCGGCGCGATCTTGAGGGTGCCGGCGAGCGCGTGCGCGCTCTCGATCGCCGGGATGATGCCCTCCGTGCGGCAGAGCAGCTCGAACGCCGCCATCGCCTCCTCGTCGGTGACCGGCAGGTACGTCGCCCGGCCGCTGTCGTGCAGCCAGGCGTGCTCCGGCCCGACGCCCGGGTAGTCCAGCCCGGCGGAGATCGAGTGCGACTCGCACGTCTGCCCGTCGGCGTCCTGGAGCACGTACGTCCGGGTGCCGTGCAGCACCCCGGCGGACCCGCCGGTGATGCTGGCCGCGTGCCGGCCGGTCTCCACCCCGTCGCCGCCGGCCTCGAAGCCGTAGAGCCGCACGTCGGGGTCGCCGACGAAGGCGTGGAAGATGCCCAACGCGTTGGAGCCGCCGCCGACGCAGGCGGTGACGGCGTCCGGCAGCGCGCCGGTGAGATCGAGGCACTGCTGGCGCGCCTCGTCGCCGATGCCCCGGACGAAGTCGCGGACCATCGCCGGGAAGGGGTGCGGCCCGGCGGCGGTGCCGATCAGGTAGTGGGTGTCGTCGACGTTGGCGACCCAGTCGCGCATCGCCTCGTTCATCGCGTCCTTGAGGGTGCGCGAGCCGTTGGTGACGGGGACGACGGTGGCGCCGAGCATCCGCATCCGGGCCACGTTGAGCGCCTGCCGCTCGGTGTCGACCTGCCCCATGTAGACCACGCAGTCGAGGTCGAACAGGGCGGCGGCGGTGGCGGTGGCGACGCCGTGCTGGCCGGCACCGGTCTCCGCGATCACCCGGCGCTTGCCCATCCGCCTGGTCAGCAGGGCCTGGCCGAGCACGTTGCGCACCTTGTGCGCCCCCGTGTGGTTGAGGTCCTCCCGCTTGAGCAGCACCCGCGCGCCCAGCTTGGCGGAGAACCGCTCCGCCGCGTAGAGCAGCGAGGGGGTGCCGGCGTAGTCGCGCAGCAGGGCGCCGAACTCGGCCCGGAACGACTCGTCGGCCATCGCCGCGCGGTGCGCCGCGTCCAGCTCGTCGAGTGCCGCGACCAGCGCCTCCGGCACGAACCGGCCGCCGAACCGGCCGAAGTGACCGGCGGGGTCGGGCAGCGGACCGGCCGCGGCGGCCGTCACGTCGGCACTCATGCCGGCACTCCGCTTCGCTCCGTGCCGCCATGAGGCACCTTCGCGCTGAGCCTGAAGATTCGCTCGCTCCGCTCGCTCACGGGATCGATCGTCCTCTCGGTGCTGACGGACCGGCGCGGGGTCAGCGCACCGGGCGGGGCGTGGCCGGGTGGTTGCCGGCGTTGACCAGCTCGGCCACCGCCTCGCGGGGGCTCTTCTGGGTGACCAGGCCCTCGCCGACCAGGACCGCGTCGGCGCCCGCCGAGGCGTACCGGATGAGGTCGTGCGGGCCGCGCACCCCCGACTCCGCGATCTTGACGACGCTGCTGGGCAGGCCGGGCGCGATCCGCTCGAACACCGAGCGGTCGACCTCCAGGGTACGCAGGTTGCGGGCGTTGACCCCGATGACCTGGGCGCCGGCCTCCAGGGCGCGGTCGGCCTCCTCCTCGTCGTGGACCTCGACCAACGCGGTCATGCCCAGCGACTCGATCCGCTCCAGCAGGCCGACGAGGGCGTTCTGCTCCAGCGCGGCGACGATCAGCAGCACCAGGTCGGCACCGTGCGCGCGGGCCTCGTGCACCTGGTAGCTGGAGACGACGAAGTCCTTGCGCAGCACCGGGATGCGGACGGCGGCGCGGACGGCGGCCAGGTCGTCGAGCGAGCCACCGAACCAGCGGCCCTCGGTCAGCACGCTGATCGCCCGCGCCCCGCCGGCGGCGTAGTCGCCGGCCAGGTCGGCCGGGTCGGCGATCTCGGCCAGCCGCCCCTTGGACGGCGACGAGCGCTTCACCTCGGCGATCACCGCGACGCCCGGCTTACGCAGGGCCGCGTACGCGTCGAGCGGCGGCGGCGCGGCGGCGGCCAGTTCGCGGATCCGCTCCAGCGGAACCTGCTCCTGGCGCCGGGCGACGTCCTCGCGCACGCCGGCCAGGATCTCGTCGAGCACGCCTACGGACGCTGCCGTACCGGCGTCGTCCCCCTCCGCGTGCGCATGCTCAGCAGTCACCAACGGACTCCCCTCTCCGGGTGTCATGGGCCGATGCTAGGGGGCGCCACCTGGCGACGGCCGCCGGGGGTATGGCGTGCCTCACGAGATGGGCTGGGGCATAATGGCCGACCTCCGGTGAACGGGATGTCACGCAGGGCGACCGCACCCCACGACGAACGACACCCGACCATTCCCGCCTCCGCCCCCCGGGTCATCGACGTGATCCTATCTGAGGGCGCGGCCGGCCGCCCGGTCCGGCGCCCGCCGCGGACGCCGGTCGATGGTGTGACCTACCTCAAGGTCGAACGGCCCTTTGCCTGGTGGCGGCCCTGCGAGCAGTGTTGACGTGTCGGTCACCACGGCGAAACGTGAACCAGCCAGCATCGTCCTCGGGCAGACTCGATGACGCGCCTGCCCCACCGTCACCAACGATCCTCGCGGGGTGATCATGAGCACTGTCGAGCCGCACCAGCCCATCGGACTGACGACCGTCTCGCGCACGGTCGCATCGCTCGCCGTCGGCGTGGTCCACACCCTCGAGCGCGCCGTGGTGGGCGAGGCCCGCATGCGGACCGCGCGGGGCAACGCCTGGGAGGCGGTCTGCGCCGACCGGGCCCGGGCCGAGCAGCGGGCCGAGCTGGACCGCCTGGTGGCGGAGCTGGCGGCGGCCCGGGCCGCCGCCCGCGAGCGCCAGCCGGTCAGCTGACCGTCGGGTCCTCGCCCCGGTCCAGCGCGTCCCACGCCTCGGTGGTGTGCCGGCCGGTGACCCGGTCGCCCTCGCCGCGGGCGGCCGGCGCGGCATCGCCCGCAGGCCGCCGCTCGTAGCGGGCGCCCATCGCCGGCCAGTGCCGCCCCCGCAGCGCCGTCAGCAGCCCGCCCGCCGTGGCGAGCACCCCGCCGAGCAGGCAGAGCGCCGGCCACTGCCGGGCGACCTCGCCGTCGAACGCCGCGACCAGGCCGTAGCCGCCGCCGGCCGCCACGGCCGCGCCGAGCACGCACAGCAGCCCACCCAGCAGCCGCCGCGCCCGTCCCCGGGTGGCGAGCACGGCCCCGCCGCCGGCCAGCCCGACCAGGGCCAGTGCCGGCAGCCAGGGCAGCAGGCCGGCGCCCGTGCGGGCGTCGCGTACCGGCGGCAGCGGGGTGGGCCGGGCGGTCAACTCGACCGCCCAGGTGCGGGTCGACGCCCACAGCGCCAGGCCCGCGCCGGTCACGCAGAGCAGCACGGCGTACGTCAGCTCGCGCCGGAGCGTGCCGGGCGGCGCGCCCCCGGCGTCGGCGGCCGGAGTCGTCCCCGGCTCCCGCCCGCGCGGCTCGGCGGCCGTCATCGGGCGGGCCGGAGGGTCTCGGCGGCGGCGATGGCGGCGAGCACGGCGGCGGCCTTGTTCCGGGTCTCCTGGTCCTCGGCGGCCGGGTCGGAGTCGGCCACCACCCCCGCCCCGGCCTGCACGTACGCCCTGCCGTCGCGCATCAGCGCGGTGCGGATCGCGATCGCCATGTCCAGGTCGCCGCCGAAGCCGAAGTAGCCCACGGTGCCGCCGTAGATGCCGCGCCGGACCGGTTCCAGCTCCTCGATGATCTCCATGGCCCGCACCTTGGGCGCCCCGGAGAGGGTGCCGGCGGGGAAGGTCGCGGCCAGCGCGTCGAAAGCCGTACGGTCCTCGCGCAGCGTGCCGACCACGGTCGAGACGATGTGCATGACGTGGCTGTAGCGCTCGATGGTGGCGAACTCCGGCACCTCCACCGTGCCCGGGCGGCAGACCCGGCCCAGGTCGTTGCGCCCCAGGTCGACAAGCAT
The DNA here is from genome assembly GCF_040649055.1 of Micromonospora sp. NPDC049060. Taxonomy (NCBI): domain Bacteria; kingdom Bacillati; phylum Actinomycetota; class Actinomycetes; order Micromonosporales; family Micromonosporaceae; genus Micromonospora; species Micromonospora sp. NPDC049060. The sequence goes on along the minus strand of NZ_JBEZEV010000014.1, from coordinate 44,921 downwards.
CACGTGCTCGGCGCGCTCCTTCGGGTCCGCGAGCAGCTCCGCGGCGAGGCGGGCGTCGGCCTCGGGGGTGCCGCCGCGCGGCCGGGTGCCGGCGATCGGGTGCAGTAGCGCCCGCTGCCGCCCCTCGGCGTCGCTTGTCACCTTCAGGTGCGCCTCCGGCGAGGACCCGACGATGTCGAAGCCGTCGAAGCGCAGCAGGTACATGTACGGGCTGGGGTTCGTCGTGCGCAGCACGCGGTAGACGTCCAGCGGGTCGGCGTGCGTGTCCCGCTCGAACCGCTGGGCCAGCACGATCTGGAAGCACTCGCCGGCCCGGATCGCCTCCTTGGCCGCCTCGACGGCCTTCGGGTAGCCGCCCTCGGGCGTACGGCTGCGCACCTCGCCCGCCGGGGGCCGCCCGACGGTCGAGACCATCGGCGGGATCGGCCGGGACAGCGCGGTGGTCATCGCGTCGAGCCGCCCGACCGCGTGGTGGTAGGCCGCCGTGACCTGGGCGTCGGAGTCCGGCTCGGCCAGCGGCGGCAGGATCGCGTTGGCGACGAGGATCGCCGAGCCGTCGTAGTGGTCGAGGACCACCAGGTCGGTGGCGAGCATCATGCCCAGCTCGGGCACGCCCAGGTCGTCCTCGGTCAGCTCGGGCAGCCGCTCGAAGCGCCGGATCAGCTCGTAGCCGAGGTAGCCGACCATGCCACCGGTCAGCGGGGGCATGCCGCTGGCCGCGTCGAACGCCGGGCCGGCGAGCGCCTCGACGGTCTCGCGCAGCACCCGGACCGGGTCACCGGAGGTGGGCAGGCCGGCCGGTGGGTGGCCCGTCCACACCGCGGCACCGTCCCGCTCGGTCAGCGTGGCGCTGCTGCGTACGCCGATGAACGAGTAGCGCGACCAGGCCAGGCCGGCCGAGCCGACGCCCTGCTCGGCCGACTCCAGCAGGAACGTCCCCGGGCCGCCGGCGAGCTTGCGGTAGACGCCGACGGGGGTCTCCGCGTCGGCGAGCAGCCGGCGGGTGACCGGCACGACCCGCCAGCGGGCCGCCAGCTCGGCGAAGGTGGCCGGGTCGGGGCTGACCGCGCCGTCGGTGCGGGAGCCGCCGGGCGTGACGCGTTGCGCGCTCACCGGGCACCCGCCCCGTCCCCGCCGACCGGCAGCTCGGTGAAGAAGCAGGTGCGGTGCCCCGTGTGGCAGGCCGCGCCGACCTGGTCGACGTCGACCAGCAGCGCGTCGCCGTCGCAGTCCAGGGACACCGCGCGGACGTACTGGTGGTGCCCGGAGGTGGCGCCCTTGACCCAGTACTCCCGGCGGCTGCGCGACCAGTAGGTGGCCCGGCCGGTGGTCAGGGTGCGGTGCAGCGCCTCGTCGTCCATCCAGGCGACCATCAGCACCTCACCCGAGTCGTGCTGGCGGACCACGGCGGCCACCAGGCCGTCGGGGGTGCGGCGCAGTCGGGCGGCGATGGCCGGGTCGAGCCGGGACGGACGGACCGCGCCGTCGGCCGCGGGCTCCTGCGGACTGGGGTGGGCGCCGGTCACGGGCGCGTCAGGTACGGGCACAGTGACCCATTGTCCCGCACGCGGGGCGGGCACGGGTGACGGCTCCCGCCGGGGCCGCGGCGGCCGGTGGGCGGGCCGGGTGAGCTGGTCGACGTAGCGGTCCAGCCGGCCGTCGGTCAGGGCGTCGGCCAGGTCCGCGCCAGCGGCCCGCGCGACCTCGGCGGCGTACGGGCGGACCAGCGGCAGGACGCCGGTGACGAGGCGGGCCGCGGCGGCGCAGAGCTGGCCGACGGAGCCGGGCCGCAGGCCGAGGCAGAGCAGCAGGTCCTCCCGGTAGTGCGGGGGCGCCACCGGCAGGTCCAGGGCGGCGGAGAAGGCCGCCCGCCGGGACGTCACCCGGACCGTGGGGTTGGCCAGCCGCAGCACGGACGGGCAGAGCCGGGCCAGATCGGCGGCGGCCAGCCGGACGCCGAGGTGGTCGTCGGCGTCCCGCGCGCCGGCCACCTTACCGAGCGTCGCGATCAGCTCCTCCAGCTGCGGCTCGCCGGCGGGATGGCAGAGCACCGGCAGGTCGATCCGGGGCCGCCAGTGCGGGTCCGCCCAGAGCAGCCGGGCCGGCGCCGTCACCGGCAGCCCGAACGCCCAGTCGGCGGGCTCGCCGAGGCGGGTCAGCCAGGAGTTCACGTCGCGGGCGGCCACCGATACGTGGGTCAGCCGGCCACCGTGCTCGGCCAGGAACGCCCGGCGGGCGGCGTACGGGGCGCCGTCGAGCAGCACGTCGACGTCGACGTCGCTGTGCGCGGTGGCGGCCCGCCGGGCGTGGCTGCCGCGCAGCATGATGCCCACCACGGGCTGCTCGGCTCCGGCCAGCAACCGGGCCGCCCATTCGCCGAGGAACCTCTCGTCCGGTGACGCAGCGTGACCCACGGCGCCATCGTGCCGTACGTCCGATCAGGGCGCAATGCCCGATGCCGCGCCTGATGCCCGTTGGCGGACCCGCTGTCCGGGTCCGAAGGCTAATGCCCGACCCATCTCCCCGCCGCACCGGGGTCCCGCGCGGGTCGATCGTTGCGGCCCGGCGGGGGTCTCCGTTAGCGTCGAGTTCAACGGATGATGAGTTTCCCCGGGAGGCGCCGGTGGACGAGGCGATCGCCGTACGCGACCTGGTCGTCGAGCGGGGCGGACGGCGGGTGCTGCACGGCATCAGCGCGGACGTGCCGCGCGGTTCGGTCACCGGGCTGCTCGGCCCGAGCGGCAGCGGCAAGACCACGCTGCTGCGGGCGGTGGTCGGCGTGCAGGTGCTCGGCGCCGGCTCGGTGACCGTGCTGGGGCGCCCCGCCGGGTCGCCGGAGCTGCGCCGCCGCGTCGGCTACCTCACCCAGGCGCCCAGCGTCTACGCCGACCTGACGGTGCGCGAGAACGCGCGCTACTTCGCCGCCCTGCACGGCCGGGGACGGGCCGAAGCCGACCGGGCGGTCGCCGAGGTCGGGCTCGGGTCGGCCGCCGGCCAACTGGTCGGCACCCTCTCCGGCGGGCAGCGCAGCCGGGCGTCGCTGGCCTGCGCCCTGGTCGGGGAGCCCGAACTGCTCGTCCTCGACGAACCGACCGTCGGCCAGGACCCGGTGCTGCGGGCCGACCTGTGGGCCCGGTTCCACGCCATGGCCGCCGCCGGCACCACCCTGCTGGTCTCCAGCCACGTCATGGACGAGGCGGCCCGCTGCGACCGGCTGCTGCTGATCCGCGAGGGGCGGCTGATCGCCGACGACACCCCCGACGCGGTCCGCGCCGCCGCCGGCACCGACGACCTAGACGAGGCGTTCCTGCGGTTGATCAGGGCGGGCGCCGCCGGACGGGACGCGTCGTGAACCCCCGGATCCTGGCCGCCACCACCGGCCGCATCCTGCGCCAACTGCGGCACGACCGGCGCACCGTGGCGCTGCTGCTGGTGGTCCCGTCGGTGCTGCTCGCCCTGGTCCACGCCATGTACGTCGACCAGCCCGCCCCGCCGGGGCAGCCGTCGACCTTCGACCGGGTCGCCCTGGTGATGCTCGGCTTCTTCCCCTTCGTAATCATGTTCCTGGTGACCAGCATCGCGATGCTGCGCGAGCGCACCACGGGCACGCTGGAGCGGCTGCTCACCACGCCGCTGGGCAAGCTCGACCTGCTCTTCGGCTACGGCATCGCGTTCGGGCTGGCCGCGGTGCTCCAGGCGGTCGTCGCGTCCGTGGTCGCGTACGGCGTCTTCGGGCTGGACACCGCCGGGCACAGCGGGCTGGTGGTGCTGGTCGCCGCGCTGAACGCCGTGCTCGCCGTCGCGCTCGGGCTGTTCTGCAGCGCCTTCGCCCGCACCGAGTTCCAGGCCGTACAGTTCATGCCGGTCGTGGTCGTGCCCCAGTTGCTGCTCTGCGGGCTCTTCGTGCCCCGGGGCGAGATGGCGGGCTGGTTGCAGGCGGTCAGCGACGTGCTGCCCCTGTCGTACGCCGTCGAGGCGCTCCAGGAGGTCGGCGCCCACGCGGAGCCGACCGGCACGATGTGGCGGGACGTGGCGGTGGTCGCCGGCGCGGCGGCGCTGGCGCTGGTGCTCGCCGCGGCCACCCTCCGGCGACGCAGCGGCTGAGCCGCCGCCCCGACCGGCGGGGCGCGACGCGGCCGGCGGCGGGACGACTGTGGAGCGAAGGGCGACGATGGCGCGGCGGACCGGACGACGACCCGGCAACCCGGACACCCGGCAGGCCATCCTCGACGCGGCCCGCGCCGCCTTCGCCGAGCGGGGCTTCGACGGGGCCTCGATCCGGGCCGTCGCCGCCGCCGCGCAGGTGGACCCGGCGCTGGTGCACCACTACTTCGGCAGCAAGGACCGGCTCTTCCTGGCCGCGATGCACGCGCCGGTCGACCCGGCCGAGCTGCTGCCGAGGGTGCTCGCGGGCGACCGCGCGGGCCTCGGGGAGCGGCTGGTGCGCGCCTTCCTCGGCGTCTGGGACTCCCCGGCCGGCACCGCCGGCGTGGCCCTGCTGCGCTCGGCGGTGAGCAACGAGTGGACCGCCCGGCTGCTGCGGGAGTTCCTGGTCACCCAGGTGCTGCGCAGGATCCTCGACCAGCTCGACGTCGACCCCGCCGAGCTGCCGCTGCGCGGCTCGCTGGTGGCCAGCCAGCTGATCGGGCTGGCCATGATGCGGCACGTGGTCCGGCTGGAACCGGTCGCCTCGGCCGCCCCGGAGACCCTCGTCGCGGCGGTCGGCCCCACCGTGCAGCGCTACCTGACGGGCGACCTCGCCGAGGTCTTCGCCGGCTGACCGGACGGCCCGGGCGGCGGCACCCGGTCAGGCGTGGTCGGCGTGCCGGGACGGGGCGTGCCGGCAGACCAGCGGATGCAGGAGCCGGGTCAGCTCCGCCTGGCAGTCCAGCGGACGCGGGAACGCCAGCCGGACGCGCCGGCGGGCGCCGGGTCGGCCGTGGACGACCAGCAGGCCGTACCTGTCGATCCGGACCACCCGGGGCGCGGTGTCGCCGCCGCCGTCGGCGAGGCCGAGCTGGCGGCGCAGGTACCCGGCCACCTCGGCGGCGTGGTGGTCGGCGAGGTCGGCCAGAAGCTCGGCCTCGACGGCGTGCAGCGGGTCGGGCTCCGCCTCGGCGTACGCCTCAGGGTCGATGCGGCGGACGGTGTCGCCGCGTTCCCAGCGGGCCTCGACCACCTCGAAGCGGTGCAGCCGGAACCGGGTGCCGACGTCGAGCAGGTCGCCGGCCGGCTCCACGGCCGCGAAGTCCAGCGCGGCGCGGCGCTCCTCGTCGCCGTCCAGCCGGGCCGCCCAGCCGGAGACCCAGGCCCGGCCGAGGCTCGGCGCGCCGGCGGCGGGCGGCAGGTCCAGCACGTCCAGCACCAGCGCGACCTCGGAGTCGCCGTCGGCGGGGCGCAGCGCGGCGGCGAGGTCGCTGACGACCGGCACGAGCAGCAGCACCCGGCCGTCCGGGTCGGTCACGTGCCGGACCTGGTGCGGGCCGGGCCGGTGCGCGACGTGGGCGATGCCGGGCAGCCGGCCCGCGACGAGGGTGCGGACGATCTCCGCCGGGCTGGGCCGCATGAACGACTCCTTCGTAGGTTAGCCTTACCTAACTCGGAGACTAGAGCACCGGATCGGAGACGTCCAGCGTGAACCAACCCAGGCCCAAGGCCCGCCTCTCCCGCGCCCTCGGCATCCCCCTCACCCGCAAGTGCGTGCGGTACTTCGAGCGGCGCCCCTTCCCGCCCGGGGTGCACGGCCGGCAGCGCCGCAAGACCTCGGACTACCAGGTGCGACTGCTGGAGAAGCAGCGCCTGCGCCACCAGTACAACGTCAGCGAGACCCAGCTACGGCGCGCCTTCGACGAGGCCGCCCGGAGCGCGGGCAAGACCGGCGAGAGCCTGGTCGCGCTCCTGGAGCGACGCCTCGACGCGGTGGTGCACCGGGCCGGCCTGACCCGCAGCATCTACCAGGCCCGGCAGCTCGTCGCGCACGGCCACTTCACCGTCGACGGGCGCAAGGTCGACCGGCCGTCGTACCGGCTGCGTCCGGGCCAGGTGGTGGCCGTCCGCGAACGCAGCCGCACGACCCTGCCGTTCCAGCTCGCCGCCGCGGGCGCCAACGCCACCGAGGGACCCGGCCAGCCGTACCTGTCGGTGGAGCTGGCCGAGCTGCGGACCACGTTGCTACGCGAGCCCGCCCGGCACGAGGTGCCGGTGATCTGCGACGAGCAGCTGGTGGTGGAGTTCTACTCCCGCTGACCACCGCGCGGCCCGGCACGCCGCCGGGCCGCGCGCCACACGGGCCGACGCCCGCGCCGGGTCGGCTCAGCGGGTCGGCTCAGCGGGTCGGCTCAGCGGGTCTGCTCAACGGGTCTGCTCCAGCCAGGAGGCGTAGAGCAGGCCGTAGATCGACTCCGGGTCGCGGACCAGCTCGTCGTGCGGACCGCGCTGCACGATCCGGCCCTTGTCCACCACGATCACCTCGTCGGCGGCCTGCGCCGTGGAGAGCCGGTGAGCGATCGCGAGGGTGGTGCGCCCCCGGGTCACCGCGTCCAGGGTGCGTTGCAGCCGCACCTCCGTGGCCGGGTCGACCGCGCTGGTCGCCTCGTCCAGCACCAGCAGGTCCGGGTCGGCCACGTACGCGCGGGCCAGCGCCACCAGCTGCCGCTCCCCCACGCTCAGCGCCTCGCCGCGCTCCCCCACCGACGTGTGCAGGCCCGACGGGAGCCCGTCCAGCCAGTCCGCCAGCCCCAGCTCGGTGAACGCCGCCGAGAGCTGCGCGTCGGTCAACTCCGGGCGGGCGAAGCGGACGTTCTCCGCCACGGTGGCGTCGAAGAGGAAGCCGTCCTGCGGCACCATCACCACCCGCGAGCGCAGCGAGCCGAAGCGGACCCGCTCCAGCGGCACGCCCGAGAGCAGCACCTGGCCGGCGGTCGGGTCCATCAGGCGGGTGAGCAGCTTGGCGAAGGTGGTCTTGCCGCTGCCGGTCTCGCCCACCACCGCCACCCGGCTCTTCGCCGGGATCTCCAGGCTGACGTCGTGCAGCACGGGCGGACCCCCGGGGTACGCGAAGCGCACCCCCGCGAAGCGGATGTCCAGCGGGCCGGACGGCAGCTCGCGGCCCTGCTCGCCCGGGTCGGCGACGTCGGGCTCGATGTCCAGCACGTCCAGCACCCGGCGCCAGCCCGCGATCGCGTTCTGCGCCTCGTTGAGCACCTCGGTGGCGATCTGCACCGGCTGGATGAAGAGCGTGACCAGGAAGAGGAAGGCGGTCACCTCGCCGATGCTCAGGGTGCGGTCGGCGCCGAGGGTCACCCCCAGCACCACCACGCCGGCCAGCGCCAGGCCGGCCGCCAGCTCCCCGACCGAGCTGCCCATGATGCTGATCCTGATCGCCCGCTGCTGGGCCCGGCGCTGGCCGTCGATCGCCTCGTCGAGCCGGCGGGCCGTCCGGCCGGCGATCCCGTAGGCCCGGATCACCGGCGCGCCGACCACGCTCTCCCCGATCGCGCCGAGCAGCGTGCCCGTCCGCTGCCGGACCACCCCGTACGCCCCGGCGAGGCGGCGCTGGAGCCGCCGGATCACGAACACGGCGGGCAGGAAGGCGGCGAAGACCACCAGGGTCAGCTGCCAGGAGTACGCGAACATGACAAGCGTGGTGACCGCCAGCTGACCGAGGTTGATCACCAGGATCACGCCGCCCCACTGGAGGAACTGGGTGATCTGGTCGACGTCGCTGGTCACCCGGGAGACCAGCGAACCGCGCCGCTCCGACTGCTGGTGCAGCATCGACAGGTCGTGCACGTGCCGGAACGCCCGGATCCGCACGTTGGCCAGCGCGGTTTCGCTGACCGTGAAGAGCCGGCGCATCATCAGGTAGCCGCAGATCGTGGTCACCACCAGCACCGCGGCGGTGGCGGCGACCACCGTCCAGACCACGCCCAGGTCCAGGCCGCCGACGATGCCGTTGTCGATGCCTTGCTGCACCGCCACCGGGACGGCCGCCCGGCCGACCATGTAGACCAGTGCCAGGCCGAGCGTGCCGGCCAGACCGACCCGCAGCTCCGGGGAGAGCGCCAGACCGCGGCGCAGCGTCTGCCACGTCGTCTCGGTCGTCTCCGGAACGTCGGCGGCCTCGGCCTCGGCCTTCCGCGTGTCCGTGGCAGTGGTCACCGGTCTTGCCTTTCGTTCGCGACTGCGGGGCTCCGCTGCGCTGCACTCCTCGCGCTCACCGGTGCTGGCCTTTCGTTCGCGACTGCGGGGCTCCGCTGCGCTGCACTCCTCGCGCTCACCAGTGCTGGCCTTTCGTTCGCGACTGCGGGGCTCCGCTGCGCTGCACTCCTCGCGCTCACCGGTCCACCTCGACTTCCAGGCCCGACGTCAGCGGGGCGACCTCGTCGTACGTCTCGTCCTTCGCGTGGTCGACCTCGGCCTGCTCGTAGGCGGTGACCAGGTCGGCGTAGCCAGGCACCGTGGCCAGCAGCTCGGCGTGCGGGCCGCGGGCGAGCACCCGGCCCTGTTCCAGGTAGACCACCTCGTCGGCCAGCGCGATGGTGGCCCGCCGGTAGGCGACCACCAGGATCGACGCGGCCGGCGCCCCGGCCTGCCCCGCCGAGGAGCGCAGCCCCGCCAGGATGGCCGCCTCCACCCGCGGGTCGACGGCGCTGGTCGCGTCGTCGAGGACCAGCAGGCGGGGCCGGCCGGCGAGCGCGCGGGCCAGGGTGAGCCGCTGCCGCTGGCCGCCGGAGAGCGAGGTGCCCCGCTCGCCGACCTTCGTGTCGAGACCGTCGGGCAGGGCCGCGACGAAGCCGTCCGCCTCGGCCAGCCGCAGCGCGGCCCAGACGTCGTCGTCGCCGATGCCCGGCCGATCCAGGGTCACGTTGGCCCGCACCGTGTCGTCGAAGACGAACGGCACCTGGGCGACCAGCGCGGCGGTGCCCGCCAGCGAGGCGGCGGTGAGCCGGCGGACGTCCACCCCGTCCACGCACACCGTGCCGGCCAGCGGGTCGACCAGCCGCACGGCCAGCGCGGCGATCGTCGACTTGCCGGAGCCGGTCGGCCCGACCAGGGCGACGGTCTTCCCGGCGGGCACGGTGAAGGAGACCTCGCCGAGCACCTCGGTGCCGGGCAGGTGCGCCTCGGCGGGCTCGTAGCCGAACCGGACGCCCGCGAACGCGAGGGTGGCCGGGCGGGGGTCCGTCACGTCGAGCGTCGTGTCGCCGTACGTCATCTCGCCAGTCGCGTCGAGCACCCGGCGGACCCGGTCCCAGCCGGCGACGCTGCGCGGCAGCTCGGCCAGCACCCAGCCGATGGCCCGGACGGGGAACGCCAGCACCGTGAAGAGGAAGGCGACGCTGATCAGCTCGGCGACGCTGATCGCGCCCTGCTGCAGCCGGATCGCGCCGACCACCAGCACGGCGAGTGTGCCGAGGCTGGGCAGCGCCTCCAGCAGCGGGTCGAAGACGCCGCGCAGCCGCCCGACCGCCACCAGCGAGTCGCGCAGCTCGCCCGCGCGGGCGGCGAACCGGTCGGTCTCCTGTGCCTCCCGGCCCATCGTCTTGACGACCAGGGCGCCGTCGAAGCTCTCGTGCGCGATGCCGCTGACCTCGGCGCGCAGCCGCTGGGCCCGGGCCTGGCGGGGGGCCATCCGGCGGGAGTAGGCGACGTTGAGCGCGAAGAGCGCCGGGAAGACCGCGACGCCGACCAGGGCCAGCGCCCAGTCGGTGGCGAAGAGCGACGCCACCGCGCCGACCAGCATCACCAGGGTGCCGACCGCGAACGGCAGCGGGGCGATCGGGTACCAGGCGGCCTCGACGTCGGAGTTGGCATTGGACAGCAGCGTGCCGGTGGCGTTGCGGTGGTGCCACGACAGCGGCAGCTCCAGGTAGCGGCGGGTGACCCGGCGCCGGTAGGCGGCCTGGAGGCGGTACTGCATGTAACCCGCGCCGAGCCGGCGGCCGAAGATGCCGGCCACCCGCAGCACGCTGATGCCGAACAGCGCGACGGCCGCCAGGGCCAGCCCGCCGACCCCGACCTCACCACGCTCGATCGCCGGCACCACCACGTCGCCGACCACGGCACCCACCACGTAGGCGCTGGCCACGGTCATGGCGCCGAAGAGCACGCTGCCGCTCACCGCGACCGCGAAGATGCGCGGCTGCTCCCGGATCGCCCGCCCGAGGACGGCCAGCCCCCGCACCAGCACGTCCCGACTTGTCCTGCTCGCCACGCTCTCCCCCGCCGTAAGCCGCACCTATCCTCCTCATCCTTACCGGTCCGAGCCAGCTCCGCCGCCCCGGACCGCTATGTCCACCGTCACGGCCGCCGGCCCGCTCGGCGCGCCGAGTGGGCCGGGCGCGCCTACGATCAGGGCATGCCGCGGTACGCCCGAACGGAGCGCGAGGCGCTCGTCGACCTGATGCAGACGCTCGGACCGGACGCGCCGACGGTCAACGAGGGATGGACCACCCGTGATCTCGCCGCCCACCTGGTGCTGCGCGAACGCCGGCCCGACGCCGCCGGCGGCATCCTGCTCCCGCCGCTGCGCGGCTACGCCGAGCGGGTGTTCCTGCGCGTCGCCGCGCGTCCCTGGCCACGCCTCCTCGAAGAGGTGCGCCGGCCGCCGGTGTGGAGCCCGGTCAGCAACCCGCTCACCGACGAGCTGGCCAACACGCTGGAGTTCTTCATCCACCACGAGGACGTGCGCCGCGCCCGCCCGGGCTGGCTCCCCCGCGACCTCGGGGCGGGGCTTAACGCGGCGCTCTGGAAGCGGTGCACCGGGCTGGCCCGGCTGGCGCTGCGCCGCTTCCCGGCGGACGTCTTCGTCCAGGCGCCCGGCCACGGGGAGCTCTCCGTCGGCCGGGGCGGCGAACCGGTGCGGGTGGTGGGGGCGCCGGGCGAGCTGGTCCTGTTCCTCAGCGGCCGGCAGCGGGTGTCCCGGGTGCAGATCGACGGGCCGGCGGCACCGGCCGAGCGGCTCCGGGGCGCCGACCTGGGCATGTGACGCCCCGCAGGCGGACAGCCGCAGCCCGGTCCGGAGGGGCGACCGGGCCAGCTTTTGACACCTTTTTGCCCCCCCGTCCGCGGCCCCGCGCCGCCCCGCGGGGGGGCGCCGCGACAGGGGGGCACCATGCGGACCTTCGCGATCTCGGCGCTGCGGGAACCCCCCTTTCCCGCGCGCCAGCACGACGCCACCGCACGGGTGGCGCGGGAGAGCATCGAGTGGGCGCTCGGCCACGGGCTGATCGGCGACGGGCCCCGGCTGCACCGGCTGCGCCGGGCCGACGCCGCCGGGCTGGCCGGGCGGGCCTGCCCGGAGGGTCCGGTGGAGGGGCTGCGGCTGCTCACCGACCTGATCTCCTGGCTGTTCGTGATGGACGACGCCTGCGACGAGGACGGCCTCGGCGACTCCCCCACCCGGCTGGCGCCGACCGTGGCCGCCCTGCTGGACGTGCTGGACGGCCACGGGGGACGGGCCGACGCCACCGCGACCGCCACCGTGGCCGGGCCGCTCGGCGAGGCGCTGGGCGAGCTGTGCCGGCGGGCCCACGCCGCCGGCGGGCCCGTGGCGCTGCTGCGTTTCGTCGGTGAGGTGCGGGAGTATCTGCTGGCGCTGCTCTGGGAGGCGGCGAACCGGGAGCACGGCCGGGCGCCGGGGCTGGCCGAGTACGTCCAGATGCGCCGGCACACCGGCGGGGTCCACCCCAGCTTCACCCTCACCGAGCTGGCCGCCGGGGCGCTGCCGGGTGCGACCCACCGCGCCGAGCCGTCGCTTGTCGCGCTCGACCTGCTCGCCGCCGACCTGGTCTGCTGGTGCAACGACGTCTTCTCGTACGGCAAGGAGCACCTCGCGCAGCCGGACGTGCACAATCTGGTCGCGGTGATCGCCGCAGGGCGGACGGCCGGCGACGAGTCGTCGGCCCTACGGGTGGCGGCCGACCGGTTCAACGAGGGCCTCTCGGCGTACCTGGCGACGGAGGCGGCGCTGCTGGCCACCGGCGACGACGGCCTGTGGCCGGCCCTCACCGCGCGGCGCAACTGGATCCGGGCCACCTACGACTGGTCGCTGGCGGCGGCCCGGTACGCCTGAGCCGGGCGTCCATCCTCCGAGACGTGGCCCAGCCGTGATCCACAGGGCTAGCCGATGCCCGGGCGCAGGCAATACCCTTCGGTAACGAACGCCGACGTGACCGTGGTCACGTCTCCACCCCCCGAAGGCGGCTACAGCGATGGCTCTCGATGTACCGTACCGTTCCATCCCCGACATGTTCCTCAAGCGCGTGGCGGCGTCCCCCGACCGCGACGCCTTCGCCCACCCGGCCCCCGACGACTCCGGGCCGGTCTGGCTGACCTGGGAGCAGATGGCCCGTCGCGCCAAGGCGGTCGCCGCCGGGCTGCACGGCCTCGGTGTCGGCCTGGAGGATCCGGTCGCGATCCTGGCGAACACCCGGCTCGACTGGGTGATCGCCGACCTCGGCATCATGTGCGCCGGCGGCGCGACCACCACCGTCTACCCCACCACGGAGCCCGACGACGCGACCTACATCATCGCCGACTCCGGCTCGCGGGTGCTGTTCGCCGAGAACCCGGCACAGGCCGCCAAGATCGCCGGCGCAAACCTGCCGGCGCTGACCCACGTCGTGCTCTTCGACGGCGCCGCCGACCCGGCCGCCGCCGTCCCCCAGCTCACCCTCGCCGAGCTGGAGGAGCAGGGCGCCCGCGCGCTGGCCGCCGAGCCCGACCTGATCGACATGCTGGTCGCCGGGATCGGTCCCGAGCACCTGGCCACGCTGATCTACACCTCCGGCACGACCGGGCGCCCGAAGGGCGTCGAGCTGCTGCACGGCGGCTGGTGCTGGGAGGGCGTGGCGCAGGTCGAGGTGGGGCTGCTCCGCGACGACGACCTGCAGTACCTCTGGCTGCCACTGTCGCACTCGTTCGGCAAGACCCTGCTCTGCGGGGCGATCCACGTGGGCCTGCCGACGTACGTCGACGGCCGGGTCGACAAGCTGGTCGAGCTGCTCTCGGTGATCCGGCCGACGCTGATGTGCGGCGCGCCCCGGGTCTTCGAGAAGGTCTACAACAAGGCGGTGACCACCGCGCAGGCCGGCGGCGGCGCGAAGGCGAAGATCTTCGGCTGGGGCGTCCGGGTCGGCAAGGAGAAGGTCGCCCTGGAGCAGGCCGGCCGGCCGCTCCCGACGGGGCTGAAGCTGAAGTACACGGTGGCCGAGAAGCTGGTGTTCAGCAAGCTCCAGGCCCGCCTCGGCGGCCGGATCCGGGTGCTCGTCTCCGGCGCCGCCCCGCTCAGCCCGGAGATCGCCACCTTCTTCGCCGCGGCGAACCTGCCGATCTCCGAGGGCTACGGCCTCACCGAGACCAGCGCCGGCAACTTCGTCAACCCGCCGGACGGGCTGCGGATCGGCACCGTCGGCAAGGCGATGGGCGACCTGGAGTGCCGGATCGACACCGACGGCGAGATCCTGGTGCGCGGCCGGCCGGTGATGCGCGGCTACCACAACCTGCCCGAGGAGACCGCCGCCGCGTTCACCGAGGACGGTTTCTTCCGCACCGGCGACATCGGCACCCTGGACTCCGACGGCTACCTGAAGATCACCGACCGGAAGAAGGACCTGGTCAAGACCTCGGGCGGCAAGTACATCGCGCCCTCGCACATCGAGGGGATGTTCAAGGCGACCTGCCCGTACACCTCCCAGGCGGTGGTGATCGGCCAGGCCCGCAACTACTGCACGATGCTGGTCACGCTGGACCCGGAGGCGATCAAGGGCTGGGCCGCCGGCACTCCCCTGGAGGGCCGCGACTACACCGAGATCGTCACCTCGCCGGAGGCGAAGGCCATGGTCGAGGGGTACGTGGCCGAGCTCAACGCCAAGCTCAACCGCTGGGAGACGATCAAGAAGGTCGCCATCCTGCCGCGCGACCTGACCATCGAGGACGGCGAGATCACCCCGTCGCTCAAGATCAAGCGCCGCGGCGTGGAGAGCAACTTCGCCGGCGAGATCGAGAAGATGTACGCGGGCACGCTGGCCGAGCTCTGAGCCCGCGACGTCGGCGGCCCCGCATTGCGTACGGGGTCGCCGACGTCGGACGGGCGGAGTGCCGGCTCACAGGTGGTGGCCCCGCCACCGCGTCTGCTCGGCCTCCGAGGCGAGCTGCTCCTCCAGCGCCACCTGCCGCACGCGCCGCCGCCGCGGGGCGTCGACGACCGTCTGCACCGCGACCGTCAGCACGGCGGCCACCGCCAGCATGGCAAGGGCAGCCAACTCCGGCACCTGCCCGGCCGCCGGGGTCAGCGCGACGAGCAGCAGGACCCCGCAGATCGTCGGCCAGCGCGCCGCGCCCAGCATCCGGCTGCCGAGCAGGATCAGCGTGAGCAGGTAGAGCGCGACCCCGCCGAAGAGGGCAAGCATGTCGAAGCGGGGCAGCGGCACCCCCCAGCTCGGGGTCGCCGGGTCGGCGACCTCGTGGATCAGCCCCTTGAGGCCCAGCGCGAACAGGATCACGCCCGTGATCAGCGGCAGGTGCAGGTAGGTGTACACGTGCCGGGCCAGCCCGGCACGGGTGCGCGGGTCCCGGGTGCGGTGCAGCACCTGCTCCATGGCCAGGGCGAGGGTGTCGAAGTACGCCCACCACAGCGCCGCGACCACCGCGATGCCGAGTAACGCCGCGACGATCACCGGCCACGTCAGCGGCAAAGTGGCGATGGGGCCGGGCCCGAGCCCCAACGCGATGATCGTCTCGCCGAGCGCCACCATGATGATCAGCGCGTGCCGTTCCGCCCAGTGACCCGCCGAGAGCACCGTCCACCCCGCGCGGTGCTGGGCCAGGCCGGCGCCGTACTCGACGGCGAGCGCGCCGACCCACAACGTCAGCCGCAGACCGATCTCGGCGCCGTCGTCGAAGATCCGCTGCGGCACCAGCGCGGCGGTCAGGATGAGCCCCGTCGCCACCAGGAGCGGCAGGATCAGCACGGGCATCCGCTGGCGCACCTCCCCGTCGGAGCGCACGGCCCAGAGGAAGACCGCCACCTGGGTCGCGCGGACCAGGAAGTAGCAGGCGGCGAAGACCAGCGGGCCGGGCAGCCCGCCGGGGCGGTCGACGAACGCCTTCGGCAGGCTCAGCGCGAGCACGAACACGGCGGCGGAGATGGCGAACCCGACCAGGGGGGTCAGCCCCTGGTCGGTGCGGATCACGTTGCCCAGCGCCGCGAAGCTGCTCCAGCACCACCAGAGCAGGGCGAGCACCACCAGGAACCGGACCAGCCCGCGGGCGTCCAGGCTGCCGGCCGTCACCGTGGTCACGTTGAGGAAGGCGAAGACGAAGACGAGGTCGTAGAAGAGTTCGAGGCGGGTGGTGCGCGACCCGGGGGCGCTCGGCAGGATCCCGCGCGGCCACCGTATCCCCCGCGCATCCCCCACCTGCGCAGTCTCGCAGCCCCGGGGCGCCGCGCAGGCGCGATTGACCGACGGCACCGCAAGTTCCGGCCGGCACGCCGGCCCGTCTCAGGCGATGACCGCCGGTTCCCGCCACTGCGACCGGCCGCCCCGGTCCAGGTCGTACCGGACGGCGGCGATGCGGCCGACCGCCTCGACCAAATCGGCGGCCGGCAGGGTGAACGGCAGCCGCAGGAAGCGCTCCAACGTGCCGTCCAGGCCGAACCGGGGACCGGGCGCCAGGCGTACGCCGACCTCCTCGGCGGCCCGGGCCAGCGCGCTGGAGATCGGTCCGTCGAGTTCGGCCCAGAGGGTCACCCCGCCGTGCGGGACGGTGACCCGCCACTCGGGCAGGCGCTGCGCGAGCGCCGCCAGCAGGGCGTCGCGCTGGACGGTGAGCTGGGCCTGGCGCGCGGCGACGATGGCCGGCGCGTCGGCGAGCAGGTGGACCGCGACCAGCTGGTCCAGGACCGGGCTGGCCATGTCGACGCCGACCCGGGCGGCGGCGAGCCGCTGCACCTGCGGGGCGGAGGCGCGCACCCAGCCGATCCGCAGGCCGCCCCAGAAGGGCTTGCTCATCCCGCCGATGCTGACCACCCGGGAGTGCCGGTCGAAGCTGGCGGTGGGCGGGGGCAGCACCGTCCCGTCCAACGGCAGGTCCACGAACGACTCGTCGACGACCAGGTCGGTGCCGACGGCGTGCGCGGTGGCCACCACCCGCTCGCGCAGCGCGGCCGACATCAGGTGCCCGGTCGGGTTCTGGAAGTCCGGGATCAGGTACGCCAGCTTGGGCCGGGCCTGCCGGAGGGCGCCGAGCAGCAGGTCGGCGTCCCACCCGGGCTCCTCGACGGCCAGGCCGTGGGTGGTGATCCGGGCCCGGCGGGCGGCCAGCGCGGCCAGCGCGTTCGGATAGCTGGGCGCCTCGACCAGCACGTTGCCGCCGGGGGCGAGGGCCAGCCGGAGCACCAGGTCGAGGGCGTGCTGGGTGCCGTTGGTGACCATGATCTGGTCGGGTGAGGTGGGCAGACCCCGCTCGGTGTACGCGCGGGCCACCGCCTCGCGCAGCTCGATGATCCCGGTCGGGTGGTAGCCGGCGCCGCCCAGGTAGCGGGGCAGGTCCTCGGCGGCCGCGCGGGCGGCCGGCAGCAGCTCGGGCGGCGCGGCGAGCGCGGCGACCCCGAGGTCGATCATGTCGCGGTCGTCCAGCGGGGTCCAGAGCCCGGTGCTCGCCACCCGGTGGGTCCCCGGGAGCATCGTCCAGCTGCCGGCACCCCGCCGGCTGGCGAGGTGCCCGCTCTCCCGCAGCTCCCGGTACGCGGCCGTGACCGTGGTCCGGCTGATCTTCAGCGCCTCGGCCAGCTCCCGCTCGGCGGGCAGCCGCACGCCCAGCGGCAGCCGGCCGTCGGCGAGCAGGCCGCGTACGGCACCGGCCAGGGCGGCGTAGTCGGGGCTCCGCCGGCGGCCGGGAAGCGCATGCCACTGACCGAGGAGCCGGGCCAATTGGACACCCCGAACCTGACTCGTCATGGCCACTCCTCCCGGATTGGCTCTTACGCTGCGCCAATTGGCCTTTAGCGTGGCATGGGTGACACCGATTGGCAATCTCCGACATCGTCCCGCGCGGCGGCTCAGCCAGCTCTACGCGGGCCTCGTCCTCTACGGCGTCAGCATGGCTCTGATGATCAACTCGGGGCTGGGCCTGGACCCGTGGAACGTGTTCCACCAGGGCCTGTCCGAGCTGACCGGCCTCTCCATCGGCACCGTCACCATCGCGGTGGGCGTGCTGGTGCTGCTGCTCTGGATACCGCTGCGCCAGCGCCCCGGCCTCGGCACGGTCAGCAACGCGCTGGTGGTCGGGCTGGTCGTCGACGCGACACTCGCGCTGATGCCGGCCGGCGGGTCGCTGGGCGTACGGGCCGGGATGCTGGTCGCCGGCATCGTGGCCAACGGGGCGGCGACGGGTCTCTACCTCGGCGCCCGCCTCGGACCCGGCCCCCGCGACGGCCTGATGACCGGCTACGTCGCCCGCCGGCCCGGCCGCTCGATCCGGCTCGTACGCACCGCCATCGAGGTCACGGTGCTGGCGCTGGGCTGGCTGCTCGGCGGGACGGTGGGCGTCGGCACGATCGCCTACGCGCTGGGCATCGGCCCGCTGACCCAGGTCTTCCTGCCGCTGTTCACGGTCCCCGGGCCGCAGGACCCCGCCCCGGGCCCGGTCGCGCCGCTCCCCGCCACCTGACCCGACCCGGACGCCGGGTGTTCCCTTCGGACGCCACGCCCGGCAGAATCCTCGCATGGGGGAGAACGGATGGCGCTGGACCGATGCCTGGATCTTCGTCTCGGTGGTGATCGCCAGCGGTGCAGGACGGCACCGCCGCGCGGCGGCCAGCCGCCGCCCCGAGGGCGTACGCCTCGCCGACGTGCTCTCCACCGCCGACCATCTCAACCAGGCGATCCCCGAGCGGCACGAGGTGGAGGCGGCGGTCCGTCGCCTCGTCGGGGCCGGGCTGGTCAGCGTCACCGACGGCTGGTTCCGGATCACCTCCGACGGTGAGCGCCTCTGGCGCACCAGGCCGAACGCCGGGCTGGCCACCACGGTGGACACCGTGCAGGGCGTCCTGGTCCGGCGACACGCCCCCGTCAGCGCCGACTGGCACCTGGACGAGGCCGACCACGCCGCCGCCGTGCAGGAGTACGTGGTGCGCTCGATCCCGGCGCCCCGGCGCTCCCCCGAGAACCGTTCCCGCCGCGACTGAGCGGGCGCCGACGGATCACGCGGGCCGAAGGGACCGAGCGGATCACGCGGCCCGGAGAGACCGGGCGGATCACGCGGGCCGGGGGCACCGGGCGGATCACGCGGGTCGAAGGGACCGGGCGGATCACGCGGGGGCGGTCAGCGGACGGGGTGCCCGGCCCCGCGCAGCGCGTCCTTGACCTCGGCGACGGTCAGCTCGCCGAAGTGGAAGACGCTGGCGGCGAGCACCGCGTCGGCGCCGGCGCCGATCGCCGGCGCGAAGTGCGCCACCTCGCCCGCGCCGCCGCTGGCCACCACCGGCACGTCCACCACCCGGCGCACCGCGCCGATGAGGTCGAGGTCGAAGCCGGCCTTGGTGCCGTCGGCGTCCATCGAGTTCAGCAGGATCTCGCCCGCGCCCAACTCGGCGCCGCGCCGGGCCCACTCGACCGCGTCCAGCCCGGTGCCGCGCCGACCGCCGTGGGTGGTCACCTCGAACCCGCTGGGCGTGCCGCCGCCGGGCGCCCGCCGCACGTCGAGCGAGAGCACCAGCACCTGCCGGCCGAAACGGTCGGCGATCTCGGCGATCAGCTCGGGGCGGGCGATCGCGGCGGTGTTCACCCCGACCTTGTCCGCGCCGGCGCGCAGCAGGGTGTCGACGTCGGCGACCTGCCGGACGCCACCGCCGACGGTCAGCGGGATGAAGACCGACTCCGCCGTGCGGCGGACCACGTCGAGCATGGTGCCCCGGTCGCTGGAGGAGGCGGTGACGTCGAGGAAGGTCAGCTCGTCCGCGCCGGCCCGGTCGTACGCCGCCGCCAGTTCCACCGGGTCGCCGGCGTCGCGCAGGTCGAGGAAGTTGACTCCCTTGACCACCCGACCGGCGTCCACGTCGAGACACGGGATGACCCGCACCGCCACCGTCATGCCGCGAGCCTATCCCTCCCGGCACCGGCGGTGACCGACCTGTGAGGCCGACCACCGCCGCTGCGGCGCGCCGCCACGCTCCCCGGGGTCAGGAAGGGGCCCTTCCTCACACCCGGACGAGCATCTTGCCCAGGTTCTCGCCGCGCAGCAGGCCGAGGAACGCCTCCGGGGCGTTCTCGATGCCGTCGACGACCGTCTCGTCGTACGAGACCCTGCCGTCGCGCAGCCAGCCGGCCATCTCGCGCACGAACTCGTCGCGCAGGTGGCCGTGGTCGCCGACCAGGAAGCCGCGCAGGGTGAGCCGCTTGCCGATGACCAGCGCCAGGTTGCGCGGCGCGGCCGGGGGCTCGGTGTCGTTGTACTGCGCGATCATGCCGCAGATCGCGGCCCGGCCGTGCACCTTCATCGCGGAGATGGCCGCCTCCAGGTGGTCGCCGCCGACGTTGTCGAAGTAGACGTCGACGCCGTCCGGGGCGGCGGCCTTGAGCGAGTCGCGCACCGGCCCGTCGTGGTAGTCGAACGCGGCGTCGAAGCCGAGCGCGCGCAGCCGCTCGACCTTGGCCGCCGAGCCCGCGCTGCCGACCACGCGCGCCGCGCCCCGCAGCTTGGCGATCTGGCCGACCAGGCTGCCCACCGCGCCAGCGGCGGCGGAGACGAAGACGGTCTCCCCCGCCTTCATCCCGGCGACGTCCAGCAGCCCGGCGTACGCGGTCAGGCCGGTCATGCCGAGCACGCTCAGGTAGGCGCTGACCGGGGCGAGGTCGGGGTCGACCTTCCGGGCGGCCCGCGCGTCGAGCAGCGCGTACTCGCGCCAGCCGAGGCCGTGCAGCACGGTGTCGCCGGGCTGGAGGCCCTCGACCTCGCTGGCCACCACCTCGCCGACCGCCCCGCCGTCCAGCGGGGCGTCGAGCGCGAACGGCGGCACGTAGGACCTGACGTCGTTCATCCGCCCCCGCATGTACGGGTCGACCGACACGTACCGGTTGCGGACCACGATCTGCCCCGGCCCCGGGGTGGGCACCTCGGTCTCGACGAGCCGGAAGTTGTCCGCGGTCGGCCAGCCCTGCGGGCGGGAGGCCAGGTGGATCTCCCGGTTGCGGGTGCTCACAGCGCCTCGCGCACGGTGAGGGTGACCTCGACGTTGCCGCGGGTGGCGTTCGAGTACGGGCAGACCTGGTGGGCCTGCTCGACGACCTGCTCGGCGGTGGCCCGCTCGACGGCCGGGAGGTCGACCAGGAGGGTGACGGCCAGCCCGAAGCCGCCGCTGCCGTTGGCGCCGATGCCGACCTCGGCCTCGACGACCGAGCCGGAGACGTCGACCTTCGCCCTGCGGGCGACCAGGCGCAGCGCCGAGTGGAAGCAGGCGGCGTAGCCGGCCGCGAAGAGCTGCTCGGGGTTGGCGGCGCCACCGGCGCCACCCATCTCCTTCGGCACGGCCAGGTCGAGCTCGACGGTGCCGTCGGAGGTGCGGACGTGGCCGTCCCGACCGTCCCCGGTGGCCCGGGCGGACGCGGTGTAGAGCACCTGCATGGTGGTCACTGCTCCTTCTGTCGGTGGATCGTCTCGGTGACCCGGGTGAGGGTGTCGCGCAGGGCGACCAGCTCCGCCTCGGTGAGGCCCGTGGCGCGGGCGACCCGCAGCGGCACCTCGTCCATCCGGTGCCGCAGGGCCCGCCCGTCGCCGGTCAGGCCCACCTCCACCCGCCGCTCGTCGCGCGCCGACCGGGTCCGGACGACCAGCCCCGCCCCCTCCAGCCGCTTGAGCAGCGGGGAGAGCGTGCCGGAGTCCAGGCGCAGGGCGGCGCCGAGTTCGGAGACCGTGGGGGCGTCGTCGCGCTCCCAGAGCACCAGCAGCACCAGGTACTGCGGGTAGGTCAGGCCGAACTCGTCGAGGACGGGCCGGTAGACGTCGGTGAGGGCGCGCGACGCGGCGTAGAGCGCGAAGCACACCTGCCGGCGCAGCACCAGATGGTCGGTCACCGGGAAACCGTAGCGCGCGATTAGATTGTGCGCAACCGATCAGGTCGCGCACAGCCGCACGTCGGGCGGCACCGTCTCGGCGCGCTTCCCGGGGCTCAGCGCTCGCCGAGGTACGCCTCCAACTCCACCTCGACCAGATGGTCCGGGTCGAGCAGGCCGGCCACCACCACCATGGTGGCCGCCGGACGGACCGCGCCGAAGACCACGTTGTGCGCCCGGCCCACCTCGTCGGCGTACGTCCGGTCGGTGACGTACATCCGGGTCCGCACCACGTCCCCGGGCTCCGCGCCCACCTCGGCGAGCGCGTCCAGGCCGATCCGCAGGGCCTGCGCGGTCTGCGCCGCCGCGTCCCCGACGTGGGTGACCACGCCGTCCACCGTCGAGGTGCAGCCGGCCGTCCAGGCCAGGTCGCCGGCCCGGACGACCCGGCAGTAGCCGTACACCGACTCCCAGGGGCCGCCCGAGCCGAGCCGCGTGACGGTCACGCCGCCGCCAGGGTTTCCAGCGCCTGCGCCACGGTGAAGGCGCCCGCGTACAGCGCCTTGCCGGCGATCACGCCCTCCACCCCGATCGACTCCAGGGTGGCCAGCGCCCGCAGGTCGTCCAGGGTGGAGACGCCGCCCGAGGCGATCACCGGGGCGTCGGTGCGGGCGCAGACCTCGCGCAGCAGGTCCAGGTTCGGCCCGCGCATGGTGCCGTCCTTGGTGATGTCGGTGACGACGTAACGCGCCGCGCCCGCCTTGTCCAGCCGCTCCAGCACCTCGAAGAGGTCGCCGCCGTCGCGCGTCCAGCCCCGGGCGGAGAGGGTACGGCCCCGCACGTCGAGCCCGATCGCCACCCGGTCGCCGTACTCCCCGCACACCCGGTCGCACCAGACCGGATCCTCCAGGGCGGCGGTGCCGATGTTCACCCGGGCGGCGCCGGTGCCGAGCGCGGCGTGCAGCGACTCGTCGTCGCGGATGCCGCCGGACAGCTCCACCTTCACGTCGAGCTGCCGCACCACCTCGGCCAGCAGGTGCGCGTTGGAGCCCCGGCCGAACGCGGCGTCGAGGTCGACCAGGTGGATCCACTCGGCGCCGTCCCGCTGCCAGGCGAGGGCGGCCTCCAACGGGTCGCCGTACGTCGTCTCGCTGCCGGCGGCTCCCTGCACGAGTCGGACGGCCTGGCCGTCGGCGACGTCCACGGCGGGCAACAGGGTGAGGCTCACGGTATTTCTCCTCGAAGTCAGGTGCGACGGTCCAGGGCGATCACCACGATCGCCGGCAGTACGAGCAGCAACAGCACGACCAGCGCGATGCGCAGCGCCAGGTCGTCGACGAGCGACCAGATCAGGACCATCGCCACCAGGGTCAGCAGCACGATGGCGGCCCGCTCGCCGCGACTGTGCCGGGGCAGCCGGCCCGTCCGCCCCCGGCGCAGCGACGGCGTCAACCGGCGGACGAGTGCCCGCCGCCGCGACCGCCGGGCGGTCCGCCGCTCGCGGACGGCCCGTTCCCGGGCGGCCTCGGCCTCCCGGGCCGCCCGGCGCCGGGCCCGCTCCTTGCTCACGGCGTGTCCCGCCGGGGGCGCGGTCGTCCGGGTAGCTGTCGACGCGGGACAGGGCGGCCGGCGGCGGGCCGGAGCGGGCCCGCCGCACCGGGCAGGCGCTCAGTCACCGGTGGAAAGCGTGGCGAGCCAGTTGCGCAGCAGCGCGGCACCGGTGTCGGCGGACTTCTCCGGGTGGAACTGCGCGGCGCAGAGCGGACCCCGCTCCACGGCCGCCACGAAGTCCGTCCCGTGGTGGGCGGTGGTGACCGTGGCGCCGGCCTCCGCCAGCGCGCCCGGGTCCCCGACCCCGTACGAGTGCACGAAGTAGAACCGGCTGTCGGCGGGCAGGCCGGCGAAGAGCACCGAACCCGCCGGCGCCGCGACCGTGTTCCAGCCCATGTGCGGCAGCCGGGGGGCGGCCAGCCTGGTCACCCCGCCGGGCAGCAGCCCGAGCCCCTTGGTCACGACCCCGTGCTCGTCGCCGTGTTCGAAGAGCACCTGCATGCCCACGCAGATGCCCAGCACCGGACGGCCGGCGGCGACGCGCTCGGCGATCACCGGGCCGGCGCCGAGGGCCTCGATCCCGGCCATGCAGGCGGCGTACGCGCCCACACCGGGCACCACCAGGCCGTCCGCCTCGGCGGCGGCGGTCAGGTCGTCGGTCACCGTCACGTCCGCGCCGGCGCGGGCCAGGGCGCGCTCGGCCGAGCGCAGGTTGCCCGACCCGTAGTCGAGCACCACCACCCGGCTCACGCGCCCTCCCCCGGCAGCAGCCACAGCACGCCGCCGACCGTGGCCAGCGCGGCGAGCAGCGCCGTGACGACCACCGCCCCACGCGGGGCGCCCTGCTTGTGCAGCGACCACGCCCCGCCGACCAACACGCCGGCCAGGATCAGCAGCAACGTCGGCAGCACCCCACCCATCAGAACCGCCTTCCGTTCGCGACTGCGGTACTCCGCTGCGCTGCGTTCCTCGCGCTCACAGGGTCAGCCGCGTTCGCGACTGCGGGACTCCGCTTCGCTGCGTTCCTCGCGCTCACAGCACCGCACTCGTTCGCGACTGCGGTACTCCGCTGCGCTGCGTTCCTCGCGCTCACAGAGCCCCCTTCGTGCTGGGGATCGCGCCCGCCGCGCGCGGGTCGATCGCCGTGGCCTCGCGCAGCGCGCGGGAGACCGCCTTGAACTGGGCCTCCACCACGTGGTGGGCGTCCGGGTGACCGCCAGGGCGGGCCGCCCGCAGCACGTCCACGTGCAGCGTGATCCGGGCCGCCTGGCCGAAGGACTCCCAGATGTGCCGGGTCATGCTGGTCGGGTAGACCGGCCCGATGTACGGCGCCAGCACCGGCTCGTCGTGCACCACGTACGGGCGGCCGGAGAGGTCGACGGCGGCCCGGACGAGGACCTCGTCCATCGGGACGGTGGCCGAGCCGTACCGCCGGATGCCGGCCTTGTCCCCCAACGCCTGGTCGAACGCGGCGCCCAGGGCGAGCGCGGTGTCCTCCATCGTGTGGTGGGCGTCGATCTCCAGGTCACCCACGGTGCGCACGGTCAGGTCGAAGCCGCCGTGCCGGGCGATCTGGTGCAGCATGTGGTCGTAGAAGCCGACGCCGGTGCCGATCTCGGCCCGGCCGGTGCCGTCGAGGTCGATCTCGACGAGGACCTTCGTCTCCTTGGTGATCCGCTCCACGCGGGCGGTCCGGCTCATCAGATCTTCTCCATCGCGGTCAGGAAGGCGTCGGTCTCGGCGGGGGTGCCGGCGGTGACCCGCAGCCAGCCCGGCAGGCCGACGTCGCGTACCAGCACGCCGGCGTCGAGCAGGGTGCGCCAGGCGGCGGCCTGGTCGCCCCCGACCTCGAACAGCACGAAGTTGGCGTCGCTGTCGGCCACCCGCACCCCCCGCTCGCGCAGCCGCGCCACGATCCGGTCCCGCTGCTCGCAGATCGCGGCCACCGTGTCGAGGAGGGCGTCGCGGTGCGCCAGCGCCGCCCGGGCCGCGGCCTGGGTGAGCGTCGAGAGGTGGTACGGCAGCCGGACCAGCTGCACCGCCGCCACCACCGCCGGGTCGGCCGCCAGGTAGCCCAGCCGGCCGCCGGCGAACCCGAACGCCTTGCTCATCGTCCGGGTCACCACCAGCCGCGGGTGCCCGGGCAGCACCGCCAGGGCGCTGACCGTGCCGGGGCGGGCGAACTCGGCGTACGCCTCGTCGACGACCACCATGCCGGGCGCGGCGTCCAGCACCGCGGCGACCACCGCCGGGTCGAGGGCCGTGCCGGTCGGGTTGTTCGGCGAGCAGAGGAAGACCACGTCCGGGGCGTGCTCGCGGACCTGGGCGACCGCCTCGTCGGCGGTCAGCCCGAAGTCGACGCCGCGGCGGGCCGGCACCCACCGGGTGCCGGTGCCGAGGGCCAGCAGCGGGTGCATCGAGTACGCGGGGACGAAGCCGAGCGCGCTGCGCCCCGGGCCGCCGAACGTCTGGAGCAGCTGCTGCTGGATCTCGTTGGAGCCGTTGGCCGCCCACACCTGCTCGACGGTGAGCCCGTGACCCAGGTAGCCGGCCAGGTCGGCGCGCAGCGCCACGGCGTCGCGGTCCGGGTAGCGGTTGAGGTCGCGCAGCTCCGCCGCGAGGGCCTTGCCGATCGCGTCCACCACCGGCTCGGGCACCGGGTAGGAGTTCTCGTTGGTGTTCAGCCGCACGGGCACGTCGAGCTGCGGCGCCCCGTACGGCGACAGCCCGCGCAGGTCGTCGCGGATCGGCAGGTCGTCGAGGGTGGTCATGCCAGCTCCCCCGGGAAGCGCACCTGGACGGCCCGGCCGTGCGCCGGCAGGTCCTCGACGCCGGCCAGAGTGACCACGTGCGGGGCCACCTCGCGCAGCGCCTGCTCGGAGTAGTCGACCAGGTGGATGCCGCGCAGGAAGGACTGCACCGACAGCCCGGAAGAGTGCCGGGCGCAGCCGCCGGTGGGCAGCACGTGGTTGGAGCCGGCGCAGTAGTCGCCGAGCGACACCGGCGACCAGGCGCCGACGAAGATCGCCCCGGCGTTGCGTACCCGCAGCGCCCACTCCCGGGCGTCCCGGGTCTGGATCTCCAGGTGCTCGGCCGCGTACGCGTCGACCACCCGCAGCCCGGCGTCGAGGTCGTCGACCAGGACGACGCCGCTCTGCTGGCCGGTGAGCGCGGTGGTGACCCGCTCGGCGTGCTTGGTGGCCGGCACCTGCCGGGCCAGCTCCCGCTCCACGGCCTCCACCAGCTCGACCGAGGGGGTCACCAGCACGCTGGCCGCGAGGGGGTCGTGCTCGGCCTGGCTGACCAGGTCGGCCGCGACGTGCGCCGGGTCGGCGGTGTCGTCGGCCAGGATGGCGATCTCGGTCGGGCCGGCCTCGGCGTCGATGCCGACGACGCCGCGCAGCAGCCGCTTGGCGGCGGTGACCCAGATGTTGCCCGGCCCGGTGATCATGTCGACCGGGTCGCAGTGCGCGGCACCCTCGGCGTCGACCGCCGCGCCGTACGCCAGCATCGCCACTGCCTGGGCGCCGCCGACGGCGTAGACCTCGTCGACACCGAGCAGGGCGCAGGCGGCGAGCACCCGGGCGTCGGGCAGGCCGCCGTTCTCCTTCTGCGGCGGGCTCGCCACCACCAGCGAACGCACCCCGGCCGCCTGGGCCGGCACCACGTTCATCACCACTGTCGACGGGTACATCGCCAGGCCGCCGGGGACGTAGAGGCCGACCCGGTCGACCGGCACCCAGCGCTCGGTCACCGTGCCACCCGGCACCACCTGGGTGGTGTGGTCGGTGCGGCGCTGGTCGGCGTGCACCTTGCGGGCCCGCGCGATCGACTCCAGCAGCGCGGCGCGCACCTCGGGAGCGAGGGTGCCCTCCGCCTCGGCGATCGCCTCGGCGGGCACCCGCAGCACCTCGGGCGAGACCCCGTCGAAGCGCTCACTGGCTTCCCGGATCGCCGGGTAACCATGCTCCCGGACCGCCTCCACGAGGGGGCGGATCCGCTCGACGGCCACGGAGACGTCGAGTTGGGCACGGGGCAGCAGGCGGCGCGGGTCACGGACGCCGCCGCGCAGGTCGATCCGGTTCAACACCCTTGCGAGTCTAGGCGGCCCGCCCGGACGGCGACCGGCGCCGCCCGTACGCCGGGACGGTGAGCCGGGCCACGCCGCCGCGCCGGGATCGGGCTACGCTCGACGCGTGACTGCGCGGCTGCCGGTGTTTCCGCTCGGAATGGTCCTCTTCCCCGGTCTGGTGCTGCCGCTGCACATATTCGAGGAGCGCTACCGCGCCCTGGTCCGGCACCTGGTCGCGCTGCCCGAGGACGCCCCGCGCGAGTTCGGCGTGGTGGCCATCCGGACCGGCTGGGAGGTCGCCCCCACCGGGCCGGACGGCAAGCCGCTGCCCGGTGGCGGCGACGTCACCCTGCACGAGGTGGGCTGCACCGCCGAGCTGCGGCAGGTCACCGAGCGCCCCGACGGTGGCTTCGACATCGTCACGGTGGGCAAGCGCAGGTTCCGCGTCGCCGACGTCGACCGGAACACCGAGCCCTACCTGACCGCCGACGTGGAGTGGCTGCCCGAGCCGGGCGGGCCCGACGAGGTCGCCGACCTGCTCGCCGCCCGGGTGATCTCGGTCTTCCGGCAGTACCTGGGCCTGATCCGGGCCGATCCCGAGGAGCTGTCCGAGCAGTTGCCGGAGGATCCGACGGTGCTGTCGCACCTGGTGGCCGCCACGGCCGTGCTGACCGTGGCCGACCGGCAGCGGCTGCTCGCCATCGACGACACCGCCGCCCGGCTCCGCGCCGAGCTGCGCCTGCTCAACCGTGAGGCGGCGCTGCTGCGCCAGGTGCGGGCGGTTCCGGTGCCGCTGACGGAGCTGGCGTCTCCGCCGACCCCCAACTGAGCCCGGGCACGCCGGGCTCGCGCTCCGGGCGCAGCGACGGCCAGCGGGACCAGCCGGCCAGCAGGGTGTACGTCACGGCCGCGCCGAACGCCGGCAGCAGCAGGTTGCCGTGCGGCACCGGCAGCACGCCGAACACCCACTCGATCCCGCCGGCCCGCAGGTCGGCCGGCTTCTCGAAGGCCTGCCCGACGGGCGCGCTCTCCAGCAGCCGCTCGTAGCCGGCCAGCCCCGTGCGCCGACCCACCTGCCAGGCGACCAGCGCCGCGCCGAAGGCGCCGAGCACGGCGGCGGACAGCCCGACCGGTCCCCGGAGCCGGCGCAGCAGGAACCACAGCGCGAGGGCGGCGAGCACCCCGAAGCCCAGCCCCAGCAGGCTGAACCAGCCGTCGGCGGCGATCGGCTGCTCCGGCTGCGGCTCGGCGTAGATCGCCCCCTCGGCGACCTTGATCACCGGCGTGTCCGGCGCGAGGGCGGCCCAGAGCAGCCCGAGCGGCACCCCGAGCACGGTCGTCACGAGCGCCGTCAGCAGGGCGAGCCGCACCGCCCGCCCGCGCGGCAGGTCCGGCTCCGCCGGCGGCGCGAGCGGGTAGCCGGCGGCGTACTCCAGCCCGGTCCCGCCGGGGACGTACTCCACTGTCCCGCCGTACGGCGGCCCGCCGGCCGGTGCCCGCCACGCGTCGCCGGTCGGGGCGTACGCCGGCGTGCCTGTCGTGGTGTGCCACGGGCCGCCGGTCGTGGCGTCGTGCGGCGGGGCGGGTTGCTCGGCGTGCGGGTGGTCGGCGGGGCCGACGCGGTGCGGCGGGTCGGGTGCCGCCCAGGCGGCCGGCGCCCCCGGCTCGTCGGGCAGGCGGCCGGGCCGGTCGGGTTCGGGGGTGTCCGCGCTCACCCGGTGATCCTCTCAGGCCCGTGGGCGCCGTGGGCCGTCGGTGGCGGCACACCCGCTCACCGGGCGAACGGCTCCAGCATCACCGAGGCGGCCTTCAGCCACGCCTGCCGGGTCTCCTGCTGGAGCTGGTGGTACTCGATCGAGGAGCCGGTCTCCAGCGCCGGGTCGTACGGCACCACGGCGACGGCCCGGGTACGGGTGGCGAAGTGCCGCTCCAGGTCGTCCTGCAACGGCGAGCGGCCCGGGGTGGGGCAGGAGATCAGGGTGACCGCGTTGTCGGCCAGCTCCCCCATCCCGACCTCGTGCAGCAGGTCCAGCATCCAGTCGGCGCTGAACGCGGCGTCCTCGCGGGGCACGGTGGTCACCACGAGCTGGTCCGCCGCCTGCATGACGGTGCGCCAGTTGGCGCTCTCCACGTTGTTGCCCGTGTCCACGCAGACCACGTCGTGGGTGCGCCGCAGCAACTCCAGCACCCGCCGGACGGTGAACTGGTCGAGCCGCTGGGCGAAGCGGGGGCTCTCCTCGCCGGCCAGCACGTCGTACGAGCCGTCGGAGGCGTGCCGCAGGTAGTCGTCCAGGTGCGCCAGCAGCTCGGCGCCCTCCTTGATCTCGACATGCGCGAGATCGCCGACCAGGTGCCGGATGGTCCGGGCGTGCCGGGCGCTGCCGGCGCGCAGCCCGAGCGTGCCGCGCAGCTCGTTGTCGTCCCAGGCCAGCACGCCCCGTCCGCGTACGCTGCCGACGGTCGCCGCGGCCAGCACGGTGGCGGTGGTCTTGTGCACGCCGCCCTTCGGGTTGGCGAACGCGAGCACCCGGGGGGTGCCCAGGTCGCGGCGGAGCACCCCGACGGCGCGCTCCACCTCGTCCTCCGTGCCGCGTGGGCGCCACTCGACGCGCGCCGGGTAGCCCCGCTCGGCGGGCGGCGGTGCGGCGGACGGCGGCACGGCCAGCGGCGGCACAACGGGCGGCGGCGCGGCGGGCGGCGGCACCGCTGGCGGTGGCACGGCCGGCGGTGGCACGGCCGGCGGCGGCGCGGCGGGCGGGGCCTGGTGGGCGCGCCGGGAGCGATAGCCGTTGTCGAGCACCGCGTAGCGCGACTCGACCGGGGGCGGCTCGTGCCGGTAGCCGTTGTCCAGCACCGCGTAGCGCGACTCGACCGGCCCCGGGCCCCGGCGCGGCTCGGTCTCGATGCGGGGCGGCGGGGGCTGGGCCGGCACGCGGTACGCCGGCTCGGCCGGATACCCCGGGTCCGCCCGGTAGGTCGGCTCGATCGGGTCCGCCCGGTAGGACGGCTCGATGGAGCCCGACCGGTAGCTCGGCTCGATGGGATCCGCCCGGTAGGACGGCTCGACCGGATCAGACCGGTAGGACGGCTCGGGCGGTTGTTCCGGCTCCACCCGGTAGGCGGGCTCCAGCGGGTCCATCCGGTAGGCCGGCTCCACCCGGTAGGTGGCCTCGGCCCGGTAGCCCGCGTCGACCGGGCGGCCGTACTCCGCGCCGTACGCCGGTGGGCCGTCCGCGCCGTACGGCGGTGGGCCGGGCTCCGGCACGTACGGCTCGGGGGCCCGCCCGATGGCCGGCACCCGCGCGGCATAGCCGTTGCCCGACGAGCGGCGGGGCAGCGGCTCCGGCGGGAGGGGCGGCGGATCGGCGTGTCGGTCGGCTTCGGCCTGCTCGGCCGTGCGGCTGCCGTGCCGGGCCCGGTCGAGCAGCGCCCGCCACCGCGGTGCTGGTTCGGCCGGCCGCCCCCAGCCGGTCTCGCTGCCCTCCAAGGCTCGCCCTCCCAGCGCCATCGATGCCCGTCTGACAGGCTACGAACGAAACCCTATTCGGACCACACCCGTCTACGCACCTTCGGTTCTTCGTCCCGTCACGGCACGGGCCCCGGTACGCCGTCGGCGCCGGCGTACCAGGAGGTCGACAGGACGGCCGGCGGCGACCCGCCGCCGGTCGGTCCGGCCGGTGTCGGTGATGGTCGCGTCACGCCCGGCGCGGGTTCCGACGTTTCGCCCACGCTCGGGGCGGGGGCACCGGCACACATGGCGGGATCCCCTCGTCGGATCGTCACGGGCGGGACGACGCTCAGTCGCGGAGGATCTCGAGCGCGCGGTCCAGGTCGTCAGGGTAGTCGCTGACGAAGCGCACCTCGTCCCCCGTGCGGGGGTGCAGGAAGCTCAGCGACCGGGCGTGCAGCCACTGCCTGGACAGTCCGAGCCGCGCGGACAGGGTCGGGTCGGCGCCGTACGTGAGGTCGCCCACGCACGGGTGCCGCAGCGTGGAGAAGTGCACCCGGATCTGGTGGGTGCGCCCGGTCTCCAGCCGCACGTCGACCAGGCTCGCCGCCGGGAACGCCTCCACCGTGTCGTAGTGGGTGATGCTCGGCTTGCCGCCGGAGACCACGGCCCAGCGGTAGTCGTGGGTGGGGTGCCGGTCGATCGGGGCGTCGACGGTGCCGCGCAGCGGGTCCAGGTGCCCCTGCACCACCGCGTGGTAGCGCTTCTCCACCTCGCGGTACTTGAAGGCCCGCTTCAACGCGGTGTACGCCTGCTCGCTCTTGGCCACCACCATGATGCCCGTGGTGCCGACGTCGAGCCGGTGCACCACGCCCTGCCGCTCGGCGGCGCCGCTGGTCGAGATGCGGTGCCCGATGGCGGCCAACGCGCCGATCACCGTCGGGCCGGTCCAGCCGGGGCTCGGGTGGGCCGCGACGCCGACCGGCTTGTCCACCACCACGATGTCGTCGTCGGCGTACACCACCCGCAGCCCGGGCACCGCCTGCGGCACCACGGTGGGCGGGGCGACCGGCGCGGGCAGGGTCACCTCCAGCCAGGAGCCGGCCTTCACCCGGTAGGAGTTCGGCCGGGCGGCCCCGTCGACAAGCGCGTCGCCGGCGTCGACCAGGGCCGCGGCGGCGGTGCGGGACAGCCCGAACAGCCGCGACACGGCCTGGTCGAGCCGCGTGCCGTCGAGGCCGTCGGGAACGGGCAGGGAACGGTGGTCGCCGCCAGCGGCGAAGGCGGCGGTCATGCCCGCTCCCGCTGCCCGGCGTCGGCCTGGGCCGCCGCCTCGTCGGTGGACTCGCCGTGGCCGATCCGGCTGCCGTCACGCTGCCGGCCGGTCAACTCCAGCAGGAGGGCGAGCAGCACGCCGCAGACGAGGGCGCTGTCGGCCAGGTTGAACACCGGGAACACCCGGCCGTACGGGGCGAAGACGCTGACCATGTCCACCACGTGCCCCACGAACCAGCCCGGGGCGCGGAAGACCCGGTCGGCGAAGTTGCCCAGCGCCCCGCCCAGCACCAGGCCCAGCGAGATCGCCCAGGGCAGCGAGCGCAGGCGCAGCGCCATCCAGACGATCCAACCGACCACCCCGAGGGTGATAAGCGGGAAGACCCAGGTGTAGTCGGCGCCGATGCTCCACGCCGCGCCGCTGTTGCGGGTCAGGCTGAGGTAGACCGCACCGCCGAGCAGCCTGACCGGCTCGCGGTCCTCGAGCGCGCCCAGGGCGAGGTGCTTGGTCGCCGCGTCGGCGGCGAGCACCGTGAGCGCGAGGCCGAACAGGGTGGCCGCGGCCCGGCGGTGGGGCGTGCCGGACCTCGGCTCGGCGCTGTCGGCACCCGGCTCAGCGCTGCCGGGCCCGGCGGGCGGTGCTTCGGACATCTGCTCCCCATCGACGCTCGCGGCGACGCGTCCGCGCCGCCTCCCATGGCCGCCGGGGAGCGGGCCTCAGCGCCGCTCCTCCAGCTGCTTGCACGTCACGCAGAGGGTGGCCGACGGGAAGGCGGCGAGCCGCTCCACCGGAATGGGGTTGCCGCACCGCTCGCACCAGCCGTAGCCACCCTCGTCGAGCCGCTCCAGCGCCCGCTCGACCTGCGTGATCCGTTCCAGGATGCTGTTGGCGAGTGAGATCTCCTGCTCACGCTCGAACGTCTTGGTCCCGGTGTCGGCCTGGTCGTCCCCGGCCGAGTCGGTCAGCCGGTCGCGCTGCAGCTCGGTGATCTCGCTCAGCGTCCGATCGTACTCGGCGCGCAACTCGTCACGCCGCGCCGCCAGGGCCGCCCGGATCTTCTCGGTCTCCGCAGCGCTGCGGGTGGCCTTCGCCACCGGCTTCCGGCCGGCGGTCCTGGTGTCGGCTGGCTTCGCCATCGTCGCTCCCTCGGCCGCGGAACCGCGGCGTTCCGCGGCACCTGGACAGGGGCCGCCGGCATCGGCGCCCCCAGGTACAAAAGGGGCGCGCGGCGACGGGGCCGCGCACTCCGGAGATTCGCAAGAATACGGAACGTACAGGCGCACGACAACGTGCCGCTCCGACGTACCGGCGTTCGGCCCCTGGTCATCCCTAACCGGGGCAAAAGGAACGCTAGCAGATCACGTGTCGGGACCCTGGCCGTACTCGCCAAACCAGCGGGCCAGCCGACCCCGCCGGCTGACGGCCCGCAGCCGCCGCTCCGCCTCGTCGCGCACCCCGGCCGTGGCCACGATCAACATGCTGTCGCCGGTCATCAGCCGGAAGTCCGGGCCGGGCACGACGCCCGCCCCATCGCGCAGCACCAGGGTCACCGAGGCGCCCAGCGGCAGCCGCAACTCGTCGACGTGCACCCCGGCCAGCCGGGAACCGGGCGGCACCTCCAGCTGGAGCAGGTCCGCGCCCATCCGCTCCAGCGGCGCCGTCTCCACCCGGATCTCGGTCGCCTCGGCCGGCGCGGTCACCCGCAGCCGGCGGGCCACCGGAGCCAGCGTCCCGGTCTGCAGCAGCGTGAAGATCACCACCAGTACGAAGACCGAGTCGAAGAGCCGGTCGGCGCCCGGCACCCGCTCGGACAGCGGAATGGTGGCGAGCACGATCGGCACCGCCCCGCGCAGCCCCGCCCAGGACAGGAACGCCTGCTCGCGCAGGCCGAACCGGAACGGCAGTGCGGACGCCGCCACCGACAGCGGCCGGGCCAGCAGCACGAGCGCCAGCCCGGCGACCACCGCCGGCAGCACCGCCGAGCCCAGCCGGCCCGGCGAGACGAGCAGCCCGAGCAGCACGAAGAGCCCGATCTGGGCCAGCCACGCCAGGCCGTCGGCGAAGCCGAGGATCGCCTGCCGGTGCGGCAGCCGGGCGTTGCCGAGGATCACCCCCGCCACGTAGACGGCGAGGAAACCCGAGGCGTGCAGCACCGCGCCGGCGGCGTAGGCGAACACGGTCAGCCCGACCGCCGCGATCGGGTAGAGCCCCGCCGACGGCAGCGCCGCCCGGCGCAGCGCCCACCGCCCGCCGACGCCGGCCGCGAGACCGATCGCCGCGCCGGCGCCCAGCTCGTAGCTGACCAGGGAGATCTCGTACCACCACGGGTGGCTGACGCCCTCCCGGGACAGCAGCACCACCAGCAGCACGACCGGGGCGTCGTTCATCCCCGACTCCGCCTCCAGGGTCGCCACCAGGCGGGGCGGCAGCCGCAGCCGGCGCAGCGTGGCGAAGACCGCCGCCGCGTCCGTGGAGGAGAGCACCGCGCCGTAGAGCAGGGCCAGCCGCCAGTCCAGTCCCAGCAGCAGGTGCACGACGAGGCCGACGACCAGGATGCTGACCACCACGCCGACCGTGGAGAGCAGTGCGGCCAGCCCGAGCACCGGACGCAGGGTGCTCCACCGGGCGGTCAGCCCGCCCTCGGCGATGATCACGATGAGCGCGCAGAAGCCCAGGGTCCGGGTCAGGTCGACGTCGTCGAAGCGGATGCCCAGCCCCGCCTCCCCGATCGCCACCCCGAGGGCCAGGTAGGCCAGGAGGCTGGGCACGCCGAGCCGGGTGGAGAGACGGACCGCGCCGACGGCGACCAGTAGGACACCCGCACCGAGCAGGAGCGCGAGATCCAGCCCCGGCGTCACCGCCGCCCGGCCCCGGCGTCCGTCACCCGGCGGCCCCGTCACGCAGCCGGTGCAGTGCCTCCGTCAACTCCGGGGCCGGCCCCTCGACCAGGAAGAGCTTGTCGCGGCTGGCCGCGCCGGCCCGCAACGACACCACGCCCGGCCGTACGCCCAGCGCCCCGGCCAGCGCCCGCCGGGCCGCCTCGGTGGCCCGCCCGTCCACGGCGGGGGCGTGCACCGCGATCACCAGGGCCGGCCCGTGCGGCCCGTCGAAGCGGCCGCCGACGCGGGCCCGGGCGGAGCCGGGCTTGACCCGGACCGCGACGGTCAGCGTGGCGTCCATCAGGAAGCGTCCCGCCGCTCAGATCCGACCGGCGTCGGCGAGCAGGGCGGTGTCGGGCGCGCAGCGGGCGCACGGGGTGAAGCCGAGGTCGACGGCCTCCGCGACCGGAAGCGGCTCGTGCTCCCGCCCCACGAGGTACGCGCAGTCGGCCAGGTGGTAGCGGGGCCGCCCGTCGACCACCCGCACCTCGGCGGCGAGGCGGGCCACCCGGGCGGCCTCGCCCGGCGTGACGTCCTGCGCGGGCGGCTCGTCGTCGTACGGCACGGCGGGGCCGGCACCGGGCGTGGCGGCGGCCGGGACGGTGCCGGCACCGGGCGCGACGGCGCTGTCGGCCACCGGCGGCTCGGGCGGTTGCCGCCACCCGGTGCCGTCGGCGTCGACCGTGGAAGGAACGTGCTGGACGGGGATCTCCGGCTCCGCCGACGGCCCACCGGCGAAGGCCGGTCCGGCCGGGCGGGTCGCCCGACGGGGTCGCCACCCCGGCCGGCCCGGGTCCGCCGCCGCCCGGTCCGCGGCCGCCTGGCGGGCGCCCGCGACCAGCGCGATGGCGGCCAGCAGGCTGGCCGCGATGGAGATGGTCAGGAGAACGCTGGAGCCACCGGCCAGGCCGCGCACCAGCAGCACCACCGCGACGAGGATGAGCAGGAGACTGGCGACTATCACGGCTCACCCCCGCCGCGTCGTGCTGATGAGGCGAGGTCGGCGACCGTCATCGTGACGACGGCCGCCGACCGATGGTTCAGCGCCCGGTCTCGAGAGCGCCGGAGCGACCGCCGCCGCCGTAGGAGCCGGCGAGCCCTGCGGTGGCCAGCCCGTTGCCGCCGCCGGCGGCCCGGGTGCCCTCACCACCACGGGTCATCTCGACCTCCAGGCCCTGGCCGCGGCCGTCGAGGTCACGCAGCTGGCTCTCCAGGTAGGCCTTGAGCCGGGTGCGGTACTCACGCTCGAACTGCTTGAGCTCCTCGATGTGCTTCTGCAGGGCCGTGCGCTTGGCGTCCAGGCCGCCCATGGCCTCCTGGTGCCGCTGGCGGGCGTCGCGCTCCAGGGCGTCGGCCTTGGCGCGGGCCTCGCGGGTGACCTCCTCGGCCTTGGAACGGGCCTCGGAGAGCAGCTGGTCGGCCTCGCGACGGGCGTCGGAGACGTGGTCGTCGGCGGTCCGCTGGGCCATCATCAGCACCCGCAGCGCCTGCTGCTCACCGTCGGCGCCGCCGACGGCCGGGCCACCGGCGGAGCGGACCTGCTCCAGCTCGGCCTGCATCGCGCGGGCGGCCTGCTCGGCCGCCGCCTTGTCGCGCTGCACCCGGTCGAGCTGGGCCTTGACGTCGTTGAGCTCCGCCGCGAGACGGGCGTCGCCACCGGGGCCGGCGGGGGCGCCACCACGGCCGCCGCGCTCCACCTGGGCGCGCAGCTCGTTGTTCTCCTCGATGAGACGGGCAAGCTCGCGCTCGACCTCGTCCAGGAAAGCGTCGACCTCCTCCTCGTCGTAGCCCCGCTTGCCGATCGGCGGCTTTTTGAAGGCGACGTTGTGGACGTCGGCCGGGGTCAGCGGCATCGAAACTCCTCGGGTCAGTTGCGGCCGCGAAAGCGCGTCGGTCATCAGACGGTGCCGATGATCGACCGCCTCAACACGAACTCCATCAGCACGAACAGGATAACCAGGAGCACAAGTGAGGCCAGGTCGATGCTCACGGTACCAATTCGCAACGGAGGGATCACACGCCTCAACGCGTTGAGAGGGGGATCAGTGACGCTCCACACGATTTCCAGCCCCACCGATGCCCCACGCCCCGGCTGCCAGCGGCGGCCGTACTGGAGGACGGCGCTCAGGACGAACCGGGCCAGCAGGACGAGCAGGAAGAAATAGAGCACCAGATAGAGCACTTGCAGCACGATCGACAACACGGCAGGCGACGTCCCTCGGGTCGGGCGGGGCTAGCTCAGGCTGAAGAAGCCGCCCTCGGCGATCTTGGCCTTGTCCTCCGCGGTGACCTGGACATTGGCCGGTGAGAGCAGGAACACCCGATTGGTCACGCGCTCGATCGTACCCCGCAGCCCGAACGCCAGGCCGGCGGCGAAGTCCACAAGTCGGCGCGCGTCGGCCTCGTCCATCTCGGTGAGGTTGATGATCACCGGAACGTTGTCGCGGAAGTGCTCACCGATGGTGCGCGCCTCCCGGTACGTGGTGGGGTGCAGCGTGGTGATCTGGTAGCGCTGCTCCTCCTCGGCGACCACCGCACGCTCCCGGGGCTGCGCCTGCGGCGCCAGGGCCAGGTTGTCGCGGGTGTGGTAGGTCAGCGCGCCCGACGTGTCGCCGGCCGACGGCCGGGTGATGGAGCGGACGCTGGACCGCTCGGCCCGCTCCGGCCGGTCGGTGTCGCCCCGCTCGGCGTCGGAAACCCGACCGGCGGCGCGCTCGGAGAGCCGGCCACGGTCGCTCAGCCGGGACCGGGGCGCCGGCGGCTCCTCGGAGTCGTCCTCGTCGTCGTCGGCGAACTCCTCCGAGTACCGGCTCTGCCGGTAACGCGAATCGCGGTAGCCACCCTTGTCGTAGCCACCGTCGTCGTAGGCCCGCTCGTCGTCCTCTTCGACCAGACCGAGCCAGACCCCCGCCTTGCGCAGTGCACCCATCCCGCGCCCTTCCCGTCCGCCGTGCGGCACGCGCCCCCGTACCGTGTCGCTTGTCGCGAGTGGACCACTTCTGCCCACCGGAGCGGACCGGCAATCCCCTGGCACGCGATTCGCGTCGCGTGCCACGACCCCCGACAACGGGATGCCGATCCCCCAAACAACACAGATGTAATTTGCTTCCCGCGGTCAGGCTACCGCAGCGTGGGACGCATTCCGAGCAACGCGCTGCCGACGCGGACATGTGTCGCGCCGTACCGGATCGCGATTTCCAGGTCGCCGCTCATCCCGGCGGAGAGCGCGGCGGCTCCCGGGTGGACCGTCCGGAACCCGGCGGCCACCTCGGCCAGCCGGGCGAACGCCCGCTCCGGCTCCCAGCCCAGCGGCGCCACCGCCATCAGGCCGGCCAGCCGCAGCGCCTCCGCGCCGGCCACCGCCTCGGCCACCGCGCCGAGCCCGGCGCCCGGGTCGGCCGAGCCGGGCAGCGCCCCGCCGCGGGCCGCGTCGCCGTCGATGCTCACCTGGACCAGCACGTCCAGCGGCCGGTCCCGCGCCGCCGCCGACGCCGCGTCCAGCGCCCGCGCCAGCCGGACACTGTCGACCGAGTGCACGACGTCGGCGTAGCGGACCACCGACCGGGCCTTGTTGCGCTGCAACTGCCCGATGAAGTGCCACCGGGGCGTCACCCCCGCCGCGGCCACCTCGGCCGACTTGGCGGACGCCTCCTGGTCACGGTTTTCCCCCATGTCGACGACGCCGAGCCCGGCCAGGGCCACCACGTCCCCGGCCGGGTAGGTCTTGGTCACCGCGATCATGGTGACCTCGGAGTCGTCCCGTCCCGCGACGGCACAGGCGTCCGCGATCCGGGACCGTACGCGGCCCAGGCCGGCCGCGATCTCGGCGCGCCGGTCCGGGCGCACCGTGGCTGGGCTGTCGGTCATCGGCGGCACTCAGGAACCGTTCTTGAGGAAGTCGGGCACGTCGACGTCGTCGAAGAGCACCCGGCGGGGCGACTGCTGCGGAGCCGGCATGGTGGCCGGCGGCGCGACCGGGGCGCTCGGCTGCGCCGGCTGGTTCTGGTTGCTCTTGCGGGGCGGCTCGGCCGCCTTGTACGCCGGCGTGCCGCCGTCGAAGCCCGCCGCGATGACGGTGACCCGCACCTCGTCGCCGAGGGCGTCGTCGATGACGGCGCCGAAGATGATGTTGGCGTCGGGGTGGGCCGCGTCGGTGACGAGCTGGGCCGCGTCGTTGATCTCGAACAGGCCCAGGTCCGATCCGCCGGCGATGGAGAGCAGCACGCCGCGCGCGCCGTCCATGCTCTGCTCCAGCAGCGGGCTGGAGATGGCCGCCTCGGCCGCCTCGACGGCACGGTTCTCGCCCCGCGCGCTGCCGATGCCCATGAGGGCGCTGCCCGCGCCGCTCATGACGCTCTTCACGTCGGCGAAGTCCAGGTTGATCAGACCCGGCGTGGTGATCAGGTCGGTGATGCCCTGGACACCGGAGAGCAGCACCTGGTCGGCGGTGCGGAACGCGTCCATCATGCTGATGTTGCGGTCGCCGAGCGCCAACAGCCGGTCGTTGGGAATGACGATCAGCGTGTCGCACTGGTTGCGCAGTTCGTCTATTCCGGACTCCGCCTGCACCTGGCGACGCTTGCCCTCGAACGAGAACGGCCGGGTGACCACGCCGATGGTCAGCGCGCCGAGCTTGCGGGCGATGTTCGCCACCACGGGCGCGCCGCCGGTGCCGGTGCCGCCGCCCTCGCCACAGGTCACGAAGACCATGTCGGCGCCCTTGAGCACCTCCTCGATCTCGTCGCGGTGGTCCTCGGCGGCGTTCTTGCCGACGTCGGGGTTGGCGCCGGCGCCGAGCCCGCGGGTCAGCTCACGGCCGACGTCGAGCTTCACGTCGGCGTCGCTCATGAGCAGCGCCTGCGCGTCGGTGTTGATCGCGATGAACTCGACGCCCTTGAGCCCAACCTCGATCATCCGGTTGACGGCGTTGACGCCGCCGCCACCGATGCCGACGACCTTGATGACCGCCAGGTAGTTGTGCGGAGGTGTCATCTCCGGTCCTTTCCCTTCGAGATTGGCATGGGCCGACCGGGTAGGGCCTGGCCAGACCAGCGGCCGACGACAGCTGTCACCAGCGAGGATCAGGGTTGAACCCTCACCCTCTACTAGAGGCTTACTGTTATGTCAACCACTGATCCCCTTCGGGGCAACGTAAGCGCCCTCACGCGATGAGCCAAGGACCCGCTCGGCGTGTCGCCGCCGGAGCGGGGCGGGTCACGTCGCCGGTTGAGCGGCCGGTCACCGCAGGGTAACCACGTCGGGCGCACTGACGTCGATGGTGTCGGCCTTCCGGTCGAGCAGGGCGCTGGCCACCCGGGCCTTGTCCGCGCCCCGGGTCGCGTCCCCCCAGACCACCACCCGTTCGCCGCGCAGCCGCAGCGTGATCCGGGCCAGCCCCTCAACGGTCACGTCCACCAGCTCGGCGCGC
The DNA here is from genome assembly GCF_040649055.1 of Micromonospora sp. NPDC049060. Classification (NCBI taxonomy): domain Bacteria; kingdom Bacillati; phylum Actinomycetota; class Actinomycetes; order Micromonosporales; family Micromonosporaceae; genus Micromonospora; species Micromonospora sp. NPDC049060. Next base: position 5,211 of record NZ_JBEZEV010000014.1, on the reverse strand, counting down.
AGCTGCGGGGTGAGCGCGCCGAGCACCTCCAGCGCCGCCCGGGTCGACCCGTCGTCCGGGCCCGGCTCGGCGAGCCGGACCACCGGCAGGCCGTCCGGCGGCTGCGGCACGCTCCGGAAGACCACGCCCGCGCGGTCGATCACCACGAACTGCTCCCCGCGCGGCACCGCCGCCACGCCGGTGCGCTCCGTCACCCGGACGACAAGCGTGTCCGGCCAGTCCCGGGTCACCACCGCCCGCTGGACCGCCGGCAGCTCGCCGACCCGCCGCGCGGTGGCGGCCAGGTCCACCCGGGCCAGCGGGGCGTCGTCGGGCACCGCGGCCGCGTCGCGGACCTGCACCGTCGTGACCAGCTCGGCGCCCTCGACGCGGACCTCGCGCACCCCGAACAGGCCGGTGCCGAGCAGGGTCCAGGCGACCAGCCCGGCCACCGCGAACACGCCCGCGGCGACCGCCCACGGCAGGGCCGCGCGCATCCGACGCTGCCGGGCCCGGGCCATGAACCGGCGGGTCGAGGCGGGGACCGCGTCGCTGCCGGCCCGGACCAGCTGCCACCGCCGCTGCGGCCCGCGCCGGCCGCCGCCGTCCGCGCCGGTGGTGCGCCCCCGCGCCGGACCGGGACTCATCCGGCCGCGGGCGCCGCGCCGTCCGCGACCGCGCCGCCGGCACCGCCGACGCCGGGGACGGTGCCGCCGATGGTCGTCGTCCCGCCGGCGTCGCCGCCGGGCGTCGTGCCCGCCGGTGCCGCCGGATCGGTGGTACGCGCCGAGAGCGCGGCCAGCAGCTGGTCCCCCATCAGCGAGATCGGCGGGGCGCCCATGGTCACCACGACGTCGCCGGGGCGGGCCCGCCGGGCCACCTCCACCGGCGCGGCCTCCCACGAGTCCACGAAGACCTTCCGCTCCGCCGGCAACGCCACCGCCTCGATCAGCGCCGCCGATCCCTCCCCCGGCTCGCGCAGCTCGCCCGGGCCGAAGACCTCCAGCAGCACCAGCTCGTCGGCGATGGCCAGCGACTCGGCGATCTCCGCCTGGAGTTCGCGGGTGCGGTAGAGCCGGTAGGGCTGGAAGACCACGATCAGCCGGCCGTCCCCGGCCACCTCACGCAGCGTCTGCAACGCCAGCGTCATCGAGGTCGGGTGGTAGGCGTACTCGTCGTAGACCAGCACGTCGTCCGCGACGCCCTTGCGCTCGAAGCGCCGCCGCACGCCGGGGAACGCCGCGAGCGCGCCCTCCGCCGCCTCCAGCGGCAGTCCCAGCAGGTACGCGGTCAGCACGGCCGAGGCGCTGTTGAGCCCCATGTGCCGCCCGGGCACCGGCAGCCGGAACTCGCCGAGCGACCGCCCGTCGATGCTCGCCAGGTAACGCACGCCCCGGGCCGACGAGGCGATGTCGGTCAACCGCAGGTCGGCGTCGGCCGCCTCGCCGTAGGTGTGCACCCGCCGGCCCTCCGCGCGCAGCGTCTCGGCCAGCCGCCGCCCGCCCGGGTCGTCGGCGCAGGTGATGATGAAGCCGTCCGGGTCGGTGAGCCGGGCGAACTCGGCGAAGGCCGCCTCCAGCGTGGCGAGGTCGCCGTAGGTGTTCAGGTGGTCGGCCTCGACGTTGGTGATGATCGACACGTACGGGCGGTAGATGAGGAAGGATCGGTCGCTCTCGTCCGCCTCGACCACGAAGTGCTCGCCCGTGCCGTGGTGGGCGCCCGAGCCGATCTCGGAGATCTCCCCACCGATCACGAAGGACGGGTCCTGCCCGGCCTGCTGGAGCACCATGGTGACCATCGAGGTGGTGGTGGTCTTGCCGTGGGTGCCCGCGACCGCCACCGTCCGGCGGCCCGTCATCGCGGCGGCCAACGCCTCGGAGCGGTGCAGCACGCGCAGGCCACGCCGGCGTGCCTCCACCATCTCCAGGTGGTCCTGCGGGATCGCCGAGGAGTAGACGACCGTGTCGACGCCGTCGAGGTTGGACGCCTCGTGGCTCATGTGGATCGTGCCGCCGAGGGCGCGCATGCCGGCCAGGGAGGGCCACTCCCGCAGCTCGCTGCCGGAGACCCGGATGCCCCGGGTCAGGAAGAGCCGGGCCAGGCCGCTCATGCCGACCCCGCCCACCCCGATCAGGTGGATCGTGCCCAGGTCCTCGGCGGTGAGCGTGCCGGCCGGGGTGAACTGTGCGGTGTTCATGCCGAGTACCTTCCCGTCGCGGTGCGCCCAATCACGGGGCCACCGTCGTTCGCGACTGCGGGGCTCGCAAGCTCACTCCTCGCGCTCACGGGCGCCTGCCTTTCGTTCGCGACTGCGGGGCTCGCAAGCTCACTCCTCGCGCTCACGGGCGCCTGCCTTTCGTTCGCGACTGCGGGGCTCGCAAGCTCACTCCTCGCGCTCACGGGGCCACCGCCTCCAAGACGAAGTTGAGCAGTGCCTCGTCGCCGTCGCGGCGGCCGTACGCGGCGGCGGCGGAGCCCATCGCGTGCAGCCGGTGCGGGTCGCGGATCAGCGGGATGATCGTCCGCTCGACCCAGTCCGGCGTCAGCTCGGCGTCGTCGACGAGCAGCCCGCCGCCGGCCTCCACCACGGGCAGCGCGTTGCGCTTCTGCTCCTGGTTGCTGTGCGGGTACGGCACGTAGATGGTGGGCAGCCCGATGGCGGCCACCTCCGCGCAGGTCATCGCCCCGCCCCGGCCGAGCATCAGGTCCGCCGCGGCGTAGCCGGCCTCCATCTCGGACAGGTACGGCAGCGTCACGTACGGCACCGGCAGGTCGGTGGGGACCGGCACCGGCTCGTTGCGGGCGCCGATCACGTGCAGCACCTGCACCCCGTTGCGGGCGAGTTCCTTCGCCGCGCCGGCGACCGCGAGGTTGATCGAGCGGGCGCCCTGCGAGCCACCTGCGACGAAGAGCACCGGCAGGTCGGGACGGAGTCCGAAGTGGGCCCTGGCGGCGTTGCGCATGGCGAACCGGTCCAGCCCGGCGATGCCCCGGCGCAGCGGCACGCCGACGACCCGCGCGTCGCGCAGGGCCTCGGCCTGGGCGGGCTGGTGCGGGAAGCCGACCGCCACGTGGCGGGTGAACCTCATGCCCAGCCGGTTGGCCACCCCCGGCGGCACGTTGACCTCGTGGATCACGATCGGCAGCTCGCGCCGCCAGGCGGCCAGGTAGGCCGGCACCGAGACGTACCCGCCGAAGCCGACCACCACGTCGGCGCGCACCTCGTCGATGACCTTGCCCGCGGCGCGGGCCGCGGTCCACATCCGGCCGGGGGTCTTGACCAGGTTCATGTTCACCGACCGGGGCAGCTGGTAGGCCGGGATCTGCCGCAGGTCGTAGCCCTGTGGCGGGATCAGCTCGTTCTCCAGGCCCTTCGGTGTCCCCAGGCAGGTGATCCGGACGCCGGGGTCGTGTCGGCGCAGGCAGTCGGCGAAGGCGAGCAACGGGTAGATGTGCCCCCCGGTGCCACCTCCCGCGAGCACCACCGAACGCAGCGGACCCATCAACGTCTCCTCTCGTCCGCCGACCCGCGGCGGGTCCGGGCCAGCCGGACACCGCGCGGTGCGGCCACATCGTCCGGCCGCCGCTCCCGCGACCGGGGCACGGACCCTCGGGCAGCCGGGGGCGCCGCCGGACGGCGGCGCCGCCCGGGAAGCGGCGGCAACGGGGCCCAGAGTAGTCGGACCCATCGGGCCGGCGGACGGGCATGCAGTGCTCTGGCGGCGTCGGGTTCGGCGCGGGCGAAGGAGGCGAGCATCCCGATGGCGGCGAGGGTGACGACCAGGGCGCTGCCGCCGTCGGAGATGAACGGCAGCGGCACACCGGTCAGCGGCAGCAGGCCGACCACCCCGCCGATGTTGATCACCGCCTGGCCGACCAGCCAGGTGGTCGCCGCCGCGGCGGCGAGCCGGCGGAACGGGTCGTCGACCCGGCGGGCGATCCGCAGTCCGGTGTACGCCAGCACGGCGAAGAGCGTCACCACCACGACGCACCCGACGACGCCCAGTTCCTCGGCGACCACGGCGAAGATGAAGTCGTTCTCCGCCGCCGGCAGCCACTGCCACTTGGCGATGCTCTTGCCGAGGCCGACGCCGAACCAGCCGCCGTTCTCGATCGCGTAGCGGGCCTGGGCGATCTGGTAGCAGCCCGCGTCCTTGCACGCGTCCAGTGGAGGCGGGTCGATGAAGGAGGTCAGCCGGGCCAGCCGGTAGTTCTCCGCGCCCGTCTCGCCGGAGCCGGCGCCGAGCGAGGCGACCGCGACCAGCACGCCGATGCCGAGCAGGCCCACCGCGGAGAGCGCGGCGAAGACCCGTTTACGCACCCCGGCCGCCCAGAGCAGCCCCACCACCAGGGCCAGCAGGCAGAGCATCGTGCCCAGGTCGTTGTAGCCGACGAGGACGAAGAGCAGGCCCACCACCGGGAAGAGCGGGGTGGCCAGCTCCCGCCACCAGCCCAGCGCGGCGCCCTTGCGGGCGATCACGTGGGCGCCCCAGAGCACCAGGGCGAACTTCGCGAACTCGGAGGGCTGCACCTGGATGCCGCCGACGAAGAGCCAGAGCAGCCGGGCCTCGATCGGGCCGATCTGGGCCGAGTCCTGCTTGGTCAGCCGGGCGTACACGAGCAGCAGGTTGAGCACCAGCAGCAGGCCGATGGCGGTGAACAGCAGCGGCCGGCCCAGCGCCCGGTAGGTCGTCGCCGGCAGCCGCTGGCACGCCCAGAACGCGACGATGCCGATCACCGCGAAGATCGCCTGCTTGACCAGCGACGTCGAGGCGTTGCCGTTCTCCGCGTAGTCCCGGACGCTTGTCGCGGAGAAGACCATGGTGAGGCCGATCAGCAGCAGCAGGCCGGCGCTGGACAGCAGCAGGTGGTAGGAGGCCAGCGGCCGGTCCAGCAGCCCGCGCAGCGCGGCCAGCCCTCCCGCCGGGTCCAGCCCGCGCGGCACCTGGGGACCGGGATCGTCCGGCCCCCGCGTCGCGGCGGGCGCGTCGCGCGTACGCCTGCCTCCCGCCGACCGCCCGGCCGTCCCCTCCGCCGTGACCTCGATGCCTCGTCCCTCCCCCACCCGACCATCATGGCGGTTCCGCCGGGTCGCCACCGGCGCAACCGCCCGGTCGGCGTGTCGGGCTTGCGCCGGGGCGCGCGCGTCGCGGCGGACGGACACGCCGCGGGGCCCGGGTCGCCAACGTGCCCGGCGCCGGCCTGTTCCGCGACGGTCAGAAGCTGCTGGTG